>JBCDIR010000782.1:0-2097 GCA_038748735.1 Bacteroidota bacterium
CTTTTCCCCCTCCCAGTTGTGGATGTAGCGGTTGGCCTCTTTCTCTATCTTAGCTACTAGTAGCTCCAAGGCTTCTGCTTCGGTTAGGTTATCCCAATCGTAGCGCTTCGGCACGTTGACAAACAACTTACGCCACTTGACAAACGGCCCAAAACGCCCTTTACCCTTAGTTACGGGGTCTCCTTCGTGCGTGGCAATGGGGCGGTCTTCCTCTTCGCGCTCTTTCACTTTGACCATTGCTGCTTCGAGGTCTACCGAATGCGGATCCGCTTTGCGCCCCAGCGAAATGTATTTCTCGCCCCAGCGTACGTAAGGACCATAACGCCCCGTTCCGACGGATACTTCCTCTCCCTGATACTCCCCTAAAGTCTTCGGCAACTCAAAGAGTTTCAACGCTCCTTCCAAATCAATATCTTCCATACTAACGCCCGTTGGGAAATTAGCGTAGCGCGGTTTCTCGTCGGGTAACAGCTCGTCTGGCGCACCGATTTGTAGCACGGGACCACGGCGGGACAGACGTGTGAGTACCGTGCGACCCGTCTCGGGATCTTTGCCCAAAATGCGCTCCTTCGTTACCCGATCAGCATTTTTGGTTACGTCCTGCACGTCCTCGTGGAAAGGTTCGTAGAACTCGCGCAGCATTTTCGTCCAGCCCTCTTTGCCCTCGGCAATATCGTCGAAGCGCTCTTCAATGGTGCTGGTGAAGCTGTAATCCATGATGCGGTCGAAGTTTTCTTCGAGAAAGTCAGAAACGGTCATACCGATTTCCGTAGGGAAAAGTCGGTTCTTCACCGCTCCGGCCATTTCGGTCAGCGTTTTGCCCGCCACTTGGTTGTTGGAAAGCGTCAAGACGCGGTACTCCCGCTCTTCGCCCTCCTTGGATTCGCGTACGACGTAGCCCCGGTTTTCCTCCATGATCTTACTGATCGTGGGGGCGTAGGTAGACGGGCGGCCAATTCCTTTTTCTTCGAGTGCTTTGACCAAGCCTGCTTCGGTATACCGAGCGGGTGGGCGGGTAAACCGCTGCGTGGCCGTCATTTCGTTGAGGTCCAGCACCTGGCCTAGCTTCAAGGGCGGCAGCATGCCCTTGGCTTCTTCCTCGTCATCGTCATCCTTAGAGGCAAGATAGACCTTTAAGAACCCGTCGAATACCAAGACCTCACCTTCGGCTTTTAATACGGCTGCGGGTGCCTTATCTACGCCAATGTTGACGATAGTTTTTTCCAGTTGAGCCTCCGCCATCTGCGAGGCAACGGTCCGCTTCCAAATCAGTTCGTAGAGGCGCTGCTCGTCGCGGTCACCACTGGCGTTGATTTTTTGGAAATAGGTCGGACGGATGGCTTCGTGCGCCTCCTGCGCGTCGCTGCGCTTGCTTTTGAACCGACGTATTTTGACGTACTCCTTCCCGTAGTCCTGTTCTACTTGTTGGGCGATAGCGGCGATGGCCACCTCGGACAAACTCGTCGAATCTGTACGCATATAAGTGATATGTCCAGCTTCGTACAAACGCTGGGCTACTTGCATGGTACGCTTCACGCTAAAGCCGAGTTTGCGGCTCGCGTCTTGCTGCAAGGTGGAAGTCGTAAACGGTGGCGCGGGCTTACGTTTGAGTGGCTTCACTTCAATATCATTGATCGTGAAGACACCATTAATACACTTTTGTAAAAGTGCTTGCGCATCTTCCTCGGCGTGGAGGCGTTCGGGAGACGTCGCTTTTAGGGGTACTACCCTACCCTTTTCATTCTTGACATCGAATAGGGCGTCGAGGCGGAAGAATGGCTGGGGAATGAACGAGCGAATCTGACGCTCTTTCTCCACGATTAGCTTGACCGCCACGGACTGTACCCGTCCGGCGGACAGCCGCCCCCGTATTTTCTTCCAGAGTAGTTCTGAAAGTTCAAAACCGACCAAACGGTCCAGTACCCGGCGTGCTTGCTGAGCACCTACCAAGTTCAGATCGACCGTCCGTGGCTGTTGGATGGCTTTTTGGATAGCGGGCTTCGTGATTTCCCGAAAAACAATTCGCTTCGTAGTATATTCATCCAGACCGAGCACCTCGCAGAGGTGCCAAGAAATGGCCTCTCCCTCGCGGTCTTC
>JBCDIR010000783.1:0-2084 GCA_038748735.1 Bacteroidota bacterium
AATTATGGCGGGTGATCGCTTGTTTATCAATAGAAATTCAAAAACGCTAGAAAATGCAAACTCGCTCCGCTCAAACAGTGCATTTTCGGGCCACCGCCACCCGTTCTAACGTGTTCCAGAACAATTAAAATTTGATGCGTTTGCCCTGACAGGTGGCTCAATTACCCTTACATTTACTCGCCCCGTACTGCTTGGAAAGCGTCCGTCTAAACCAATAGCCTCCTTACCGCAATTTTTCAAGCCACTTACCAGCACGGCGAGTGATGGACTTGCGTTCGTCCGCAGCGAGGCGAGTGAGGTGGGGAAGCAGCCAAGTCTTCAGTTCGTCGTCTTTTTGGGACCAACGGGCGAGGGTTTCCAGGGTCTGGTTAAGGACGATCCAGTCTTGGTGGTGGGCGAGGTTGCTTTGCATAATCGCCGTGGCTTGTGCCTTTTGGGTAGGGGTCAACTCCTTTTGATACAGCAAAAAGAGTTGCGCCAATGTCCACTGCGTGGAGGCTTGGTCGATCTTGGCCACATCGGTCAGTAAACGATCGAGATACGGTAGGAGCAAGGCGTGGTTTTCTTTTGCTAGCCGCTTCATAGTGTTGGAGGTGCGCAAACGGACGACCTCATCTTCACTAAAATAGCAGTGAAAAAGTTCGTCAAAGTACGTCGGCTGGGCGAGTACTTCCGCCACAATTTCTACCGTATTGCCTATCGAATTGGGATGACCACCCATTAGACGCCGCTCAAAATTTTGCATACGTTCAATATTGTGGAAATCGCTCGGTCACCAGCAAGCGTAAATCATTGATCACCTTGGAAGCTCCACTTTTACCATCGTCATCTTGGTTGGACAAAACGATAATTGTGTAGCCCGATGCTTGGAAGTCCATCAGTTCTGCGCGTACCCCGTACCAGCCTCCACTGTGTCCCATAATTTGCTCAAAATGGCGCAGGTCAACATCAATACCGTAGCCGAGGCGGGTATTATAACCACGAACGCGCGGTGTGAAAAGCAGTTCACGGGTAGCGGGTTGGAGCAGCGTCCCGTCGTGCAGCGCTTTGGTGAGCTGAAACAGGTCCCGTGCGCTGGCGTAATGACCACCGGCGGGAGAGGCTTTCGCTAAATACAGATCGTTGCGAGTATAGTAGTCTTTTTCACCCCATTCGGACGTGTAACCACTGGCCCGATTAGCAATCACCGAATCAATGGGTACGGCCAGGGCATTTGTCATACCTGCTTTGGCAAATACCGCTTTTTCCACGTAATCGTAATACTCTTGCCCCGTCACCGCCTCGATGATGAGGCCGAGCACCACGAAGCCACCCCCAGCGTACTCGTACTGACTCCCCGGCGAAAAACGGAGGCTATCGAATACAAAAAGGTCCCAAAAGTCCTCCACTTTATGGTAACGCCGCTTGTCACTTTCCAAAAAATCAGCTCGGTAAAACGGCGGTAAACCCGACTGATGCGTCAGCAAGTGCGCTAAGGTGACCGAATCACGTACCCGCTCGTTGGGATAATCCGGCAGATAGGTGCCAACGGTCTTTTCGACGTCAAGTAGGCCCCGTTCGTGCAGTTGCAGGGTGGCAATGGAAGTGATCAACTTGCTGATGGAAGCGATATTGTAGCGGGTATCCGGTTGGTTCGGAACCTGGTGTTCGCGGTGAGCAAGGCCGTAGGCGCGTTCTAGTAGAACAGCGTCGTTTTGGGCAACGAGGATGGTACCAGAAAAGTCCGTCAATTCGTCGAGGTAGGTCCGCAGTTGTGCGTCGCGCTCAAAGCGGGTGGGTGGGTGCTGTTTCAGGAGGCCACTGAAAAGGTCTAGCACCTTTCTGACCTGTTTCTTCTCGTCGCGTTCGAGTATGCAAATGGAAATCGTAGCGTTGAGGGCTGGAAAATAGCGCATGGTCGTACCCCAAAAACCGCCGTGGCCGTAATTCATCATCCCCTGGTAGTGGTCGGGAGCGAGTCCAAGGTAATAAGGGTAGCGCTGCCTCTGCGGTGTATGTATTTCGGTGAAGATGCGGTTGCGAACTGTATCATTTTCAACTATTTCACCACTGAAAAAAGCCTGTAAAAAGCGCGCTAAATCCTG
>JBCDIR010000784.1:0-2080 GCA_038748735.1 Bacteroidota bacterium
ATTTCTGGAAAATCCTGCTGCTTCTAAGTCCTTCGATCTAGTGTACGTAGGTAGTATTTCCCTCACGCGGGGCATTGTGGAGACCATCGCTGTACTAGAAAAAGGGCCGTACCGTTACCTCCTTTTGGGCGATTACCGAAATCAGCGCACCAGCGATACGATTCAAGCCCTGCCCGCCTACGCTACGCAGGTTAATTACCGTCCGTTCACGAGTTCGCGGCAGACCATTCAGACGGCCATTTACGAGGCGAAGATTGGCATGGCTAATTTGCAGAATGTGGCTAACTTTCGGGTGGCTTACTTGATAAAAATATTTGAGTACATGGCCGCTGGCCTGCCGGTTATTGCCACTAATTTTCCGCTTTGGCAAACGATCATTGAGCAACACGAGTGTGGGCTCACCATTCCACCGGATGATCCCAGCGCGCTGGTAGCTGCCATCGACCATTTGTTGGACAATCCTGAACAGGCCACTCAAATGGGACAAAATGGTCGCCGTGCCGTGGAGAAACACTACAATTGGGAACAGGAGGAACAAAAGCTACTGGCGCTGTATACGCAACTGTTAGCCGAGTAAGCGCTTCGTTAATCGCCACGGATGTTTGACCCAAAGGACGAGCAAACCGCCCGCTTTGAAAAGGTAGCTCGTTACTTTATGCTTTGTCCAAGACCGTTGTCGCGCCGCCGTTTCCAAGTAAAGACGGGTAAAATACCAGTTGATGGACGGTTGCCAGTTGGCCGTTAGCATCCTGTCGTACCACTTTTTTGCCAATTGTCGGCGGTAGTAGCTCACTTTGGCCAGGTCAAAAACGCGGTTATGGGCGTGTACGCCCCGCCGTGCTACGGGCATATCCGAGCCACTGGAATACAGACGAATATTCAGGGCCAACTGCCAAATGAAGTCGGTATCCTGCGCTTGGCGGAGACCTTCGTCAAAACACCAATGCCCTTGGATCGCTTGGCGTTTAAGCGTCAAGCCGTTTAAATGGATGTTTTCGCCGGGATGCGTGCAGAGGTATTCCATCAATTGACCGGGTAAAATATTGGTCGCGCGGAGTCCCGTACGCAGGTTGCCCCGGTGGTGGCGTAGCGACTTGTCTTTCCCTTCTTCATCGTAATAATCAACACCGATGGTTTCGTAAACGCCGTCCGTATCCGTGCGTTCGGCGAAAACCCGCTTCGTCCGTGCAAACCGATTGGGAAGGTAATAATCATCGGCATCCAAAAAGGCGACGTATTCTGCCGTGGCGAGGGTCAGCCCGAGGTTGCGCGTGGCCCCCGCCCCGTGGTTTTGCCCGTCGGGATGCCGCAGTAGGCATACGCGCGCATCTTCCGCTGCGACCCGTTGTACTTGCGCATACCCCTCATCCGTTGACGCATCATCAATGACGATCACCTCCACTACTTCGACCTGCTGGAGCGCCGACCGTATCGCCCGAGTGACGTAAGGGCCAGCGTTGTAGAGGGGGAGGATGATGGAGATGTGCATGGGTTGGTAGGTCTGTTCTTAAAATGAATTAAAGAACTCCAGTAATAGATTATCTTTATATTGCGTAATAGATCACAAAATAGCTTTATGCTGCAATTTTCCTAAACATTTTACACGGTGCATCCAGATTAATTCATCCTCTTGAACATTCTACAAACGGTAAAAGAAAGTCTGCAGTGGACGAGTCTATCTTCGATTTTTTCGGTCCTGATTAGTGCGCTTCGTCTTGGTATTCTAGCTCATTACCTTTCCTCTGAAGTTTTTGGCCTATTAGCTATACTAGATGTGTTTATCCGCCTTGGACAGTCCATAAGTGACTGGGGAATGAGCGCGGCTGTCATTCAACACGCTCAACTTAACCGAACGCAGTTATCAACTATTTGGTGGACAAATATTGCTACTGGCTTTACGCTTGGTTTTTTGCTATACGTCATAGCACCGTATGTCTCTAATTACTACACCGTAAATCTTACGGAATATATATTAGGCATAAGTGCATTATTCTTCATTCAGTCGTTTGGCCTTTTGCCAGTTAGCTTGCTAAGAAAAAACCTCTTATACAAAGAAGTAGAACAATGGCAAATCTTCTTC
>JBCDIR010000785.1:0-2065 GCA_038748735.1 Bacteroidota bacterium
CCCAGGAACTCTACTGGAATCTGGACGAAACCCAGGCCGCCGCGTGGAAAACTTTCCTGACGCAGGTCGCTAATTACCACGCGGACGCAGGACATCGGGAGGTAGCGACGGCGATTGTGGCCATGTTATCAGAAGGAGGATGATTTTTTACGCTAAAAACAAGACCACGATTGGCGAAGTTTCCAAAAAGCCTCATCTTTGTTTTTAAACATAAATACAACCTTGATACAAGCCCAAAATATCCGCAAGTCCTACGGTCAATTGGCCGTACTAAAAGGCGTCGATCTGCAAATTGAGGCGGGCGAAGTAGTTAGCATCGTCGGTCGGTCGGGGGCGGGCAAGAGCACGCTGCGTCACATCCTCGGTACTTTGGACGCACCGGATGTAGGAATCGTCCATTTTCAAGGACAGGACGTTTTCAAATTGAAAACCAAGGCACTAGCTGCTTTTCGCAACGCGAATATTGGCTTCATCTTTCAGTTTCACCACTTGTTACCAGAATTCACGGCGGTAGAGAACGTCTGTATTCCGGCTTACATCCAGCATACAACGCCAGCGGCTGCGCAAAAGCGGGCCAAAGAGCTGCTTGACTATCTGGGCCTAGCCGAACGCTTTGACCACAAACCCAATCAACTATCCGGTGGGGAGCAGCAACGCGTGGCCGTAGCGCGCGCGCTGATGAACCGTCCCGGTGTGGTCTTCGCCGACGAACCGACGGGTAATCTCGATTCGACTACCTCGCAAGAATTGCACGAACTCATCTTTAAATTACGCGACGATTTTCAGCAGTCTTTCGTTATTGTTACGCACAACGAAGAACTAGCGGGCATCAGTGATCGTCGCCTCGTGATGGAGGACGGTTTATTGCTACCGCCCATTTAAAAAATCCACTGCTAGGCTTTCCTCACGATAAACAATACCAATGTGGTTTGAAAAGTTAACGGGCTTGACGGACGACTCCCGCGCCAGCGTACAGCAGCACCTGCGTTTGGACGGTACGCAATTAACGTCTGCTGTTAATGGCCGTACCCTGGAATGCGGCCGTTTTGAACTGCCCAGCTTGGCCGAACTCCGCCAGCGCAGCACGTGGTCTGCGGACGGGCAAGGCCGGCTGCGCATTCGGGAGGTTATTGGTGATGTACAACATTATCACGTGTTTCCCGAAAGTAAGGGAGCGCTCTTTCAGGCCGCTTCTCAGTTTAATATGCTAGAGATGGTGGCGCCGAGCGTGTTACCCGAGGCCGGTATCGCCAGCTACGAGTACGACCGTACGCAGGGACCCGCCTGTGCGATCGCTTGTGGCGCGGGAACCATCTACCGCAACTACTTCGTTCCCATCGGCGATCAACTCGGTCAAACGGAACACCAACAACTGGACGGACTGTCGCTGCTAGCCGCTTATTTTGAAAATGAAGAACGCCAACTCTGGCAAATGCGCAATGGCTACGCCCTGGCTAACCGAGACGGTTTGCGGTACCTCACGGAACACTTAAACGCGCTAAGCGCAGCGGAATACGAAGCGCTAAAGGGACGGTTACAGTTGGGTATACAGTGGGATACCGAGGTGACCATTAGCCCGCAGCGGATGCTGGTTAGTCAAATTTATTGCTCCGCGCTACCCGTGGCTTATTCCCAAATTGACGCGTCAGCGTGGGAGGCTTTTGCGCGTTTGGTGTTATCCGCTACTTACGAAGCTACTTTTTACGCTGCGCTCGAAAATGCGGCACGGACGGGTAACTCGCGGGTGTACCTCACCCTCGTTGGTGGCGGTGCCTTCGGGAATCGGGAGGAGTGGTTGCTAGAGACGATTGTCCCCGTTTTAAAGCAGTTCGCCAGCGCAGATTTGGAGGTCATTTTTGTCAGTTACGGGCAAGCGAGTCCGTTGGTGTGGCAGATTATTGATCAGTTGAACTGACCTCAGATCAAGCCTACGTATACCCCTGGGCTTGAAGGTGGAAGAGTTCGGCGTATTTGCCGTCTAATGCTAGTAGTTCTTCGTGGGACCCCATTTCTAATAATTGGCCATTTTCCAAAAACAAAATCCGGTCCGCCATGCGCACCGACG
>JBCDIR010000786.1:0-2060 GCA_038748735.1 Bacteroidota bacterium
CTCGTGGCCGAACTGCCGCCGCATCGACTCGAGCATCGCCTGGAACCGCTCCTCTTCCTTCATCTCGCTCATCGACACGAGCATGATGAAGACCAGCTCGTAACTCTCCAGGTGTTTGCACAGTGTACGGAGGATTGCGTTTGGCCGGGAGATTTGGACGCTAACGGAGTAGCGACAACTATCGACTTCCTGACCTTAGGTTACGCCTTTGGCGCAACGGGATCCGCGCGGACGGACGCCACGGGAGATTGGACAGCACAAACGGCAGCGGACTGGGTCGGTACTTTCCCGCTGACGGGGGTAAACTACAAACACGCGGACGCCAATGGAGACGGCGAAGTGACGGTGGAAGATCGGATTCCGATTGTTTTCAATTACTTCCAGACCAACGATAATTTTACGGGCTTCAAGGGCAATAACTTCGTTGGTGATGATCTGTTCTTGGTACCCCTTGACAGTGTAGCTACTCCCGGAGGAACCTTGCGTTTTGCCGTACACCTTGGTCGGGAGACCGCACCCATCGCGGATGTATACGGAATCGGTTTTCGGGTAGAGATGGAGGATGAAATGGTGGAGCTAGTGAGCGTCAACGCAGTGGATAACTGGCTGGGAGTAGCGGACGAGGTACTGTGGTTTGACAAGTACAGTGATGATCAGTCGCACTTGGGGTTTGCCCTCACCCGCCTAGATGGTCAACAGCAGAGCGGGTTTGGACAGATAGCGGAAATTTCCATTGTAGTAACGGACGTTATCCTGGGTTTGGAACAAGACTCTACGGCTTGTATTCCGTTTCCGCTGCGCTTTTCTTACGTCTTGGGGACCAACTTCGCAGGAGAAGACTTGCTGATTACCAGTCGTTCGGATAGTTTGGAATTGAAGCATCCTTCCCAACTCACGACGGTGACCGAGACAGACGTAACGCGTGCTAGTATACAGTTGCAGCCCAATCCCGCTTCGGGGCAAGTCCAATTCCGTTTTCAGGGCTTAACCGGAGACGAGCAGGTCCACCTATACGATGTACGTGGACAGTGGCGAAAGAGCTATTCACTCGCCGGGTATGGTGCAGGGGATATACAACTAGACGTAAGCGATCAACCGCCCGGTTTGTATTGGCTGACGGTCAGTGGTCCACGTGGTCGCCTCACTCACAAACTGGTGTTAGAGTGAAAATGATTCACTGAATAGCTGCTTATAATCACTTTTGTACCTAAACCAATAATCCCCAGGTAGGTTTACCAAACTTTTGGAAGTTTAGCAAACCGCTTTCTTCGGATAATGCGACAATTTTAAATGCACCTGACTAAGTCGTAGCGGGCCATTTTCATGCCCATTAATACCATTGTTAACCACCGCAAATACAACTATCATGCACAATTTACGTCCATATGTCCTTTTGTTCAGCTTCGCGTTAATATTCACGGGATTGCAAGCGCAGTCCCAAGAGGTCCGTTCTTTTATGTTTGGCCACAGCCTGATGGACCATCGCCCGGCGGGGGAGTCAAGTCGCTACGAAACGACCATCGCCTACTGGATTCATCAATTGGCCCAAGCGGGTGGACACAGCTACACGGCTACGGGCCGCTTCGGTGATTTGTTTGGGCAGTCTAACAATTTGCCCCCGACGCCCGACTGGTACTACGCCCAGGCTCCCGCCACTTCCTGGGACGACAATGCAACCAACTTTGGCGGAGCGGATTTTAATAAAATCATCTTTACCGAACTCAATTACGTGCAGTGGCAAGGCCCCACGGATACCTACTGGAATAGCGATACGGAAACGCCCGTCACCGCTGCCGAACGCCTCGTGGAGTGGGTCGATGCGCAGGAACCCGGCGTCGATATCTACCTCTACGAAAACTGGCCTGAAATGAGTGATTATCCCCTCAGCGCGCCAGCGCTTGCTGATTACCACGCTACTACCCAGGGTAGTTGGCACGATTGGTGGGTCACTTATCAGGACGAAATTTTGGCGGTGACTCCCGAGCAAAACCTCAAAATGATCCCACTCGGTCCCATCATTAGTAAGCTCATGACCGAAGCTCCGCTGAACCAAATTCCAC
>JBCDIR010000787.1:0-2057 GCA_038748735.1 Bacteroidota bacterium
CGCTGAATTGGCTGGCCGTTGGCCGTTGGTTACGCAAACGCCGAGCAAAGATCATTATTACGGCTTTTTGGCTGCCATTTATGGGACCTTGCTTAGGGACAATACTGCGAATGGTCGGTCAAGCGAGTCACCGGATCGGGTTGGTACACAATATGATTCCGCACGAGCAGCGCCCGGGAGATCGCCCGTTTTCGCGTTACTTCACGGGGGCAAACGATGCGTTCATGACCCTATCGGAAGCCGTAGCGGACGACGTGAAGATGTTCTCTGCGGCTCCCGTACGAACGGCCCCGCACCCCGTTTATGACTCCTACGGAGAACTACTCGACAAGACGGCCGCGCGGGCGCAGCTTGGTTTGGACCCCGAGCAGCGGTATGCGCTGTTTTTCGGTTTCATCCGGGACTACAAAGGACTAGATTTGCTACTAGAAGCAATGGCGGACGAGCGCTTAGCTGATGTGAAGTTAATCGTAGCGGGTGAGTTTTACGGTAACCAAGCGAAGTACGAAGCCCTAATCGCGCAACTTGGTATTGCGGACCGCTTAGAATTACGTACGGAATTTATCGCTAACGAAGACGTTCGTTACTATTTTTGCGCGGCGGATGTAGTCGTACAGCCCTACAAAACGGCGACCCAGAGTGGTATTTCCCAACTGGCGTACCATTTTGAGCGCCCCATGATCGTGACGAGGGTAGGGGGGCTGCCGGAGATTGTGCCGCACGAGCAGGCGGGGCTGGTGGTCGACGTAGCGGCGGCGGCAGTAGCGGACGGGCTGGTGCGTTTTTATGCCGAGGATTTAGAAGAACAACTGCAGCGGGGCGTGATAAAGGAAAAAACGCGCTATTCGTGGTCGGGATTTGTAAAGGAATTACAGCAATTGTGGTAACCGTTCTCACTCGGTTACGAATGTACTTTAATAACTGGCTGAGCGGAGAGGAAGACCTCAAATCAAATTTAAAACAAACCCATGCAGTGGACTAGATTTAAGGAAGGTATTCGAGACAGTATTGAGCTGAAAGAGCGGCTACTGGCGGATGAAGCATTACTGCGCTGCGTGAATCAGGTAGCGGAAGAATGTGTGAAGGCGTTGCGAGCGGGCCACAAAATTTTGTGGTGTGGCAACGGTGGAAGTGCGGCGGATGCACAGCACCTAGCGGGGGAATTGTCGGGGCGGTTTTATTACGATCGGCCTCCTCTGTCGTCGGAAGCATTGCACGGCAATGGCGCGTACCTGACCGCCGTGGCGAACGATTACGGCTACGATGAGGTATTTGCGCGGATGGTGGCCGCCGTAGGCCAAGCGGATGACGTACTAATTGCGTTGACGACTTCGGGTAACTCACCCAATATCCTGCGAGCGCTCGCCCGAGCGGATGAAATGGACCTGAAAACGGTCTGTCTGACGGGGTCTACCGGGGGTAAAGTAGCACAGCAAAAATGCGACTATTTACTGTGTGTACCGTCTACGGATACGCCGCGTATCCAGGAGTGTCACATGCTGTTGGGACACCTTCTGTGTGAGATCATCGAAGCGGAACTGTTTCCGAAAAAAGTGTAAATTTATAATAACCGAAGAACCATGTCTAACCGAAAAACAAACCGGGCGCGTGCCGTCGAAATTGGCCTGGATACGGACGATAAGCGGGCGTTGTGGCGCACCATTTTGCTGTCGAGTATCCTCTTGGGATTAGTGCTCACCTTGGTGTATCTCTTGTTAGGGAAGCTATTTCCCGCCAACATCAAGTTGCTCAATGCCAGCCGGACGGCCCTCAGTTTGCTGGGCTTCTGGGTGGTCATTACGAGTACGGTTCGCACTTTCGACCGGGTGCGGGAGGGCATCCACGCGCTGTGGCTGGTCTTGATTGGTGTACTGAGCGCAAGCGTAGGGATCGTGTTGTTTCTAATAGCGCTACGGGTCTGGAATGAGCTGGGCGATCACGGTGCAGCCCTACCGGGCTTTAATATTTTGGGTTTTTACGCGGCGGCGGGTTTGGTGGCTTCCCTCATTTCGCTGATCAATTTGCGGGTGGAACGGGAACTAATGGGTAACCTGTTA
>JBCDIR010000788.1:0-2054 GCA_038748735.1 Bacteroidota bacterium
GAGCGAAAGTGTAGCAAATTTTGTTCTGAATGAGGCAAAAAACGCAGGCATAGCCTTAGCTACGGCGAGGCTTTTTAACGAAATTCAGGAGAAAATTTGCCGCTTGCAGCCATTTGAGGCTCTAGCAGAACAAGTCTATTAAATAAGATAGGACATATTCCGTAAAAAATGCTTTTCCTGGAAATCCACTTCCACTACGAGCTTCGTACATAAATACGAACTAATCATTTAACCCAACACATGAATTCGATATTAGCAACAAGACTATTTTTTGACCTGTACCAAGACCAAGAATTGCATCCTCTGCATCACATTTTTTGCTAGAGAATGCTAAAGAAAAGCATCGGAGTAACCAGATTTGGTAGAGGTAAGAGGGTGATGTTTTCTAAATCACTTCGATGTTACACCAGGAGTGTCCGTGACTGTGGCACTCCTTTTTTCATTATACTTACCTGGTCTCGGTTGAGCCGAGAGCCAGGATTAACGATTTTTTGTCCTGAGTCCTTTTTTTAGCTTGAATTTTAGTAATGTAGCCCTCCCTAAAACCACTCTACCTGAAGTTAGACAGGTTCACTAAAAAACGGACCAACCTGCCTGACTGCATCGGCAGACAGGAAAATCGTGAGTTCCAGATCATTATTGCAATGGTACGGAAATAGTTATTTCACCTTTACTGAGTGACCAGGTAATTAGTTGCGAAATCTTAAATGAGCCACCCCATTGAGCGGATACCAGCGAAAAGCGTTTCTTTGCCCGTAAAACAGGCTCATTTTATGCAGTTACGTATCACTTACTTGGCGCTAACTTTGGCGATCAATATCGGCACTACCATGGCTCAGGACAGTCTGCGCGTGGCGTTTTACAATGTCGAAAACCTCTTCGATACCGTTGACGATCCCGAACGTAAAGACGAAGAATTTTTGCCTACGGGCCGCAAGCAGTGGACCGATGAACGCTACCAAGCCAAGCTAGCACGACTGACGGAAGTGTTCCAGTTACTGGATGCACCAGCGATCTTGGGCGTCTGCGAAGTAGAGAACGCGCGGGTGTTGCGGGATTGGGTCAACTACCCCGGGTTCAGCGAACGCACCTACGATTTTGTCCACTGCGAAAGTCCCGATGTGCGGGGTATCGATGCGGCTTTGCTATACGATGCGGAACGCTTTTCGCTGGTGTCCAGTAGTCGGGTGCGGGTCGATTTTCCGTTGTGGTTGGAACCGGAGGGTTACACCAGTCGGGACATTATCGTGGCCGAATTAGCGGATACGGACGGGCAGCGCCTTCACCTGTTCGTCAATCACTGGCCATCCCGCCGCGGTGGAACGGAAGCGAGCCAACACCGGCGGTGGCGGGTAGCAGCGGCGCTGCGCCAAGCCGTGGCCGAGGTGCAGTTGGCCGACAGTTCCGCACAGATTATTCTGCTTGGCGACTTTAACGATGAACCGCACAACACCAGCGTAAGCCAAGCCCTAGGCAGTCTACCGTACCGTGCGGAGCAGTCCATGCTGCCCGGCTTGCTGTACAATCTCTTCGCCCACCAAGTGGACACGAGTAGCCAGGACATCGGCACCTATAATTACAAGGGCGATTGGAATGCGCTGGACCAATTCATCGTGACGGGCTTTACCGGCACTGCGCACTGGCAAATTGGGCAAGCCACTATTTTCCGCGACGAACGCCTGCTTTACAAAGGCAAACGCCCCAACCGTACCTACGGCGGCTCCAACTACTACGGCGGTTTCAGCGATCACCTGCCCATTGTACTGGATTTGTACCACGAATAGAAATAGAAGCGATTTTAAAATGGCGGAAGCCTACCCACCAAAATGTTAAGTCGCAGATTTGCCAAGACCTCGGAGAACCTCCGTGTGGCCCTCCGAGGCCTCCGTGTTAACCCCGCTACAACGGCAGCAAGAAAGAACGTACGGGACTACTCTTTCAGAATTTTTTTCAGAATCGTCTCCGAACCCGCTCGGAGGCGGAGGAAGTACAGCCCCGCAGGCAGTGCGTCGAAGGATAGTTGGAGGGTCGTCAAGCCGCGGCTCAGGTCTTGC
>JBCDIR010000789.1:0-2044 GCA_038748735.1 Bacteroidota bacterium
CCGGATGGTATCACGGACGATTCGCCCCCCGTAGTGGAGGTGTTTATGAATTCGACCGACTTCGTGAGTGGCGGCCAAGTCAGCTCTGATCCTGTACTCGTAGTTAGCCTCGCCGATGATTTTGGTATCAACGTAACGGGCAACAGCATTGGTCACGATCTGGAAGGTTTCCTCAACGAAAACACTCAGAATAGCTACTTGCTGAACGACTTCTATGAAGCCAAAACGGACGACTATACCGAGGGAGAAGTACGCTTTCCCCTGCGCGATCTAGCGCCCGGTACCTACACGATGCGGGTGCGCGCCTGGGACGTAGCCAATAATATCGGCGAAGGCAGTACGGAGTTCATCGTAGCGGAAGATGGAAAGGTAGCGCTGGAAAATGTACTCAATTATCCGAATCCTTTTACGGACCGGACCTGCTTCCAGTTTGATACGAACCTAGCCGGTGAGGACGTGGATGCGCTCATCCAAATTTTTACGGTATCGGGACGTTTGGTGAAAACCATCGACGCGTTTTTACCCAGTAACGACGGTGCCCTCCGCCTGGACGATTGTATCCAGTGGGATGGCAAAGACGACTACGGCGATCAACTAGCCCGTGGCGTGTACCTTTATCAGGTGCGTGTACGTACCAGTAGTGGTACTGAACTAACGGGCGAAAGTGAGTTTGAGAAGCTGGTTATCTTAAAGTAAAGAATTTTGACCATAAATTTTTGGTTAAAGCCAATAAAGCCTCGTTAAAACAGGTTCTGATGGTATGAATAACGGAAACGGCACGAACCTTGTAAAGATTTATTTGTAAGGTATATCCGAAACGATCGGGTTATAGCATCTAATCCTTTTGTTGTGTCTTTCGTTTTGATGGCTTACCGTGACTAGAGCGTTTTGTTTTGTTTCTTGTTCGGTATAAAAACTATCTTTGCCCAAATTTTGAAAACCAACCCCTCCTTGTGAGGCGTACGATAATTTATGCTACTCATGAAGAATGTATTAACCTGGACTTTGGTGTTTGCTTTTTGCTGCACTAGTGTGGTGGTCAACGCGCAATGTTTTAGAGATTCAAACGGCAATCTACTTAATTTGGATGGTACACCTTGCACGAATACCGTAGTGACTGCAGTTCCCTTTCTGCGGATTGTGGCGGACGCGCGTTCCGGTGCGATGGGAGATACAGGAATCGGTATTTCTGCGGACCCCAATGCGATGCACTTCAACGCATCCAAGTTGGTCTTGTCAGAAGAAGATTTTGCCGTATCGGCTACTTACACGCCCTGGTTGCGATCCTTGGGCTTAAATGACGTTTACTTGGCGTACTTGACGGCGCACCGTAAGCTGGATGACTTACAGGCACTCGGCTTTGGTCTGCGTTTCTTCTCCTTGGGTAGCATTCCGTTTACGGACGTAAACGGTGAAGCGCTAATTGAAGGTCGCCCCCGCGAGTTCGAAGTTGCCCTGGCCTACTCGCGTAAACTGTCCGATAACTTCTCCGCAGCCCTGACAGGTAAGTTCATCTATTCCAACCTAGCGGCGGGACAGCAATTGAACGGCGGTGACGTAATTGAGGCCGGCGTAGCGGGCGCGGCGGACGTGTCGTTCACTTACCAAAAAGATTTGTCTTCTAATTCGTTGCAAGATAGCGAGCTAACCCTTGGTTTGGCCATCACCAATATTGGTTCCAAGATCACTTATACCGAAAGTGTAAACCGGGACTTCATCCCCGCCAATTTCGGTTTCGGTGCCGCTTGGCAGATGGACTTCGACGATTTCAATCGCTTGACGGTAGCGGCGGACGTCAATAAGCTGATGACGCCTACGCCTTGTCCTGGTGCAAATTTGGATTGTGCTGGCGACGGCCGCGAAAATGCTTCCCCCGTAAGTGCCATATTCAGCAGTTGGGGCGACGCCCCCGATGGATTTTCTGAAGAATTGACGGAATTCACTTATTCCGTAGGCTTGGAATACTGGTACGACCAGCAATTCGCCGTACGCGCGGGCTACTTTAACGAGCACATTCAAAAGGGTGGCCGGACGTACCTGACGC
>JBCDIR010000790.1:0-2035 GCA_038748735.1 Bacteroidota bacterium
CCAACAACAAAATTCCCCAACCCCTCGGCCAGGGTCCCGAGCGTATCATTGCGCCCAATACGTCACTGTCCTACACCATCAACTTCCAAAATACGGGTACCGATACGGCCTTCCTAGTCGTCATCCGTGATACCCTGCCCAGCGAACTGCAAAGCAGTACTTTCCGCCCAAAAATGTCGTCGCACAACTACCAAGTAAGCCTGGAACAAGATAGCATTCTCATTTTTACTTTCCCCCAGATCATGCTGCCCGATAGCAACGTCAATCTGCTGGGTTCCCAGGGGTTCGTTGACTTTGACATCGAAATGGTGCCCGACTTACCGCTCACTACGGTCATTCGTAACCGAGCGGGCATCTACTTTGATTTCAACGATCCGATTATTACCGATTGGGCCTTTCATACCCTTGGTATACCAACGGCTGTGACGGACCCGCCAGTCAGCACGGGACCGCTCAAGGTTTACCCCAATCCCGCTCGCCACGAGGTATTTGTCGAATGGCCCAAAGGACAGCAAGCCGGGGAGGTACGTTATAGTTTGCTAAACCTGACAGGACACGAAGTACAACAAGGTTATCTGCCGAAAAATGGGCCAATACAGCTAGCTGCTCAATTACCATCGGGTATCTATTATCTACGGTATGGGTCTGATGATGAACCATTCGGTACAACCACTTTCGTAAAACTATAACTAGCCAGCCCAGCCTCGCCACTTCACGAATCACCACTTCACCACCTAAAAGACTTCACCACCTAAAAAACTTCGCCACCTAATCATGCGCCTAACTCAAATCGACGCCCTGCGCGGCTTTGCCCTATTCGGCATCTTGATGGTCAACATCTTCGTGTTCCACGCGCCCTACGCACACTACGGTCCGTTCTACTTCAGTATGGCTCCGGAAGAGGTGGAAATCGTCGAAGGGGTCGTTTTTTTCTTTGCTAACAACTTCATGTTTTTGTACGCCTTTCTGTTTGGTTACAGCTTTTGGTTACAGTACGAGCGCTGGCAGCAGGCCCAGCCGTTTCGCCCGTACTGGACGCGGCGAATGCTGGTACTGGCGGGTATTGGTGTAGCACACATCCTGCTCCTGTCCTTCGGGGACATCTTGTTGCCCTACGCACTGCTGGGACTGACGCTACCGTGGTGGGTGCGCCAAAAGCGGAGCGTCATCATCATCGGTCTGGTCTTGATCAATTTGGCACCTGTTTACGAATTCGTCCTACGGGGTTTTGTGGAATACCCGTCCATTTTCTTTCCGCAGCGCATTAGCGTGGAGGAATATACGGCTATCCATCATGATGGTAGCTTCTGGGATTTACTCGTACTACGTCTGGAGGATTATTGGTCTTTCGGTAACGAAAAACTGATTATGTACATCCCCAAGGAGATGAGTCTGTTCTTGCTTGGGCTATTGGCTGCACAGGAACGCCTAGCGGAGCGGGTACGGCCGTGGTTGGGGATCGGTTTCGCGGTGGTGGGCCTAACGATTGCCTACCTCATTACCACATACCGGAGTGATATTCTCGGCTTTTTTGATTACGAAAATTCGGTGCTGCAACGTTCGGCTTTGGGCTTGGTGATCCACACGGGCGGCTTGCTCCACGGCTTGTCCTACGTCCTACTCTTTTTTGGACTGTGGCAATGGTCGCCGGTTCAGCGAGCGCTACACTGGCTGACGTATCCCGGGCGCTTATCGCTGACGAACTACCTGATGCAGTCGCTGATTTGTCTCGTTCTTTTTGCCGGTTTTGACCTGTATGCACAGTTGTTACCGTCTACTTTGGTACTCATTGTGTGTGCCATTTACTCAGCGCAAACGGTATTTTCGTATTGGTGGCTACGGCGTTTTCGGCAGGGACCGATGGAAGGGCTGTGGCGGCGCTGGGCGGGGCGGTGAGCTTATTGATCCTCCAACTGCTCTAAATTCATCTCCGCAATACGGAGGTTGACGTAGCTTTCTATATCCTCTGCGATGGTCTTATTCTTACGCTGAATATTTAGCGTAATGGTACCGTCTTGCGCGCCGGGAAAACGGC
>JBCDIR010000791.1:0-2023 GCA_038748735.1 Bacteroidota bacterium
GAAAAATACCAACCCCAGGGTATTTGTGTGGATAATTTTTACCAACGGCTAGCCATACAAGCCTGCCCAGGCCGCGTAGATACGGTGATGAGCGTAGTACGCGATACCGTCGTTCAACAAATCACGAGCAACGATGATCCGCCTACGGGCTACGGACCTGCGGGTACTGATCGGATAGCGAATCCCGACTGTGGCGAGATCGGCGGTACCTCCACCTTGCGCCTCGGTCCCCTCTTCATGATGACCGAAGACCTTGACGAGGGCGCGCGTTACGACTGGGTAGGGGCACTGGCCGCTTGCCGTCGCAAAGGTCCTGGTTGGCGCTTGCCCTGTGCGAGTGAATTAGAGTTCATCCTCGACAAACACTACGAAGATGCTGGCGCCGCTTTTGATAACCTGACGGCGGGTACTTGCCCGTTGCTACCCACCCGGGCCGCTAAGCTATCCGGTAGCTTTTGGACCGCCACGGAGGCCAATGATCGCTCCGCTTGGTCGATGCGTTTCGACGCCAATAAAGAAGAGGTGCGCATGGTCTACAATACCTCCAAGACGACGACGATGCCCTGCCGCTGCGTCTACCGTGACCTGGAAGCGAAAACGTCCATGCCGAGTTGTTTGGAGAAGGCGGTGTATCGGTCGGGTGGGAAGGAAGAATAACCTGAGAAGCATAAAATGCAATGGTTCCAGGAAATAACGAACTATTTGTGAAGCAATAGTGATTATAATCTTACGTTTCTCATTTCCCAGGGCAATCGCTTTTAGGTAAACATTAGGGGCAGAAAAAGGGTAATTTTAACCATTGCGAGTTGTTTTTGAACGAGCCCTTAAGCTTGTTTAATGATAACTTAAACATGTTTCTCGCTTTGTCGTAAACTTGTCAGAACATTGCACAGGAAAGTAGTAGTTTTGCAGCATGGGAAATTTACGCACAAGTCTGCTAGTCATACTAGTCTTAGCCTTAGCTGTTGCGGCTACGGCTCAGACCTGGGTGAGCACCCAACCCGAAACCCGCAATGCCGTGGTGGAGGAGTTTGGTGGAATCTACTGCGTTTATTGTCCACACGGTCACCAGATACTCCAGGAGTTACTGGACGGACCACTAGGGGACCACATCATCCCGATCAATTACCACGCGGGCCTCTACGCCCAGCCCATTGCGGACGACCCCAATTACACGACGCCCATCGGCGAAGCCCTGAACGACGTCTTCAATCTTAGCGGGTATCCGGCGGCGGCCATCAATCGGCAGCACTTTCCTGACCTAGCTCCCTTTGAAAGTGCCATCGCCCTGGGGCGCTCCCACTGGGGTGCTGCAATTGAAGAGGTGACCGCTACCACGGCGATCGTCAATCTGGGAGGTGTGGCGACTACCAATATTTCCGATCGGACCGTTACGCTGGAATTGGAATATTTCTATCTAGAAGATCCACCCGCCATTGAGAATCGACTCCATATTGCGGTTGTTCAAAATAATGTACTAGGCCCGCAACACGGTAACAGTACCAATCATTTATACCTCCACCAACGGCTCTTCCGGCGCTTCGTTACTGGACCAGAGGGACAACTCGTCAATACGCCTACTGCTGGTACTTTTGGCGGTCTCACGTTTGACATCGACTTGCCCGAGGCGTACAACGATGTTATCGTAGATCCAGCTAATATTGAACTCGTAGCGTTTATTACCGACGGACAGGGCGTCGTGCTCAACGGGCTGCGTATTTCCCCTACCTTAGAGACCACACTCGCGGTGGATGTGCAGCTACTGAATCTCATCGCCGAAGATGATTTCTGTGCGTTGGATATCAACAGCCAAGTTATCCTCCGCAACGACGGTACGGACCCACTGACCAGTTGTGATTTGGTCTTCGGTATTGACGGGGTGACTTTTAACCAACACCACTGGACGGGGGAACTCGCCTTTTTAGAGACTATCGCCATTGACCTGCCAGAAGTTGCTGCCTCGCCCGATTCGTTGCGTGGTACCTTGGTGGTGACGGCCCTGCAACCCAATACGCAGGAAGAC
>JBCDIR010000792.1:0-2021 GCA_038748735.1 Bacteroidota bacterium
CGAATGGCAAGATCATATCCCGCAACGCCGAAACCGCATATCAGCCCAAGCGATACACTCAGGCGGTTGCTGTACAGGTGGCGGTAACGTACGTAGTACTGATTGGGATCTCCCAAATAAGCAGAGCTGTCGGGGTTTTCCGGAAAGGGAAGGAATCCTTTTTGTTTTTCCAAAATCCGGTTCCAGCGCAGATACAATTCGTTGTCTCCGTTGGCAAACATTTCTTTTAGAGACGCTTGAAAATCGTCCACGTTGGACTTCAAGCCCACGAAAGGGAGTACCCGTTTAATGGTGCTCAAATCCCAGCCGTCAATGGCCTGCAGTTCGTAAGTGGTAATGAGTTCGCCGACTTGCTGGCGATAGTTAAGAAAATTACTGATCTGCACGTCGCTCAGGAGGCGGAGGTCTAGTAAATCCTGTTCGGAGACTTTGTTGAGATTGAGCGGATTTTTTTGGTAAACCGCCAGGTCTTCAAAAGCCGTATTGAGGTCAAATTCTCCCTCTTCCTCCGAGTCATTGAGCAAATCTTCCAGGCGCTGCTCATTCAGGTCCGGCAGTGGTGCAACGTCAGGAATAGTGTCTCTTTGCGCCGCCAGCAGGCACACTTGCAATAAGAAAAAGGCCAAAAAAGTCCATCTCAGCAACATGAAAGCAAGTTAGGATTTATTCCGTTTTCTACCATCAACTCCGCAAAACTTTTGATAAAAAGGCTACTTTGCGCGCCCATCGAAAGTTAATTTTTCCTAAACCTTCCTCCCCCAACGAACTGATCCCGTCAAAATCGTTTAACTTACTGTACTTGTTTACCTCAACCCCACTGCGCCATGAAAAAATGCTACCTATTGTACTTTTACTTACTGAGTACGTTCGCGCTCGTAGCGCAGGATTTCACAGGTTGTGTAACCATTGACTTTGAAGAAATACCCGGCGAAACCGTCACCGAAAATCTCCGGATAGACGATCAATATTTTGACGAGTTTGGCATCACTTTTACGCTCGAAAACGGCCAATCGCCTATTCTCGCGCGGGTCGGTGCGCCTGCTACGGCTTTCGGCAGTAATTTCGGTAGCGACGAACCGGTTCCTGGCGCTGGCATCGGCGAATTTTTCCTGACGGACGACGGGCAACTATCGGGCTTAGAAATGATCCCCGTAATCGTCAACTTTGCGGCCCCAATCGACAGCTTTTCCGCCTGCGTACTCGACATTGACTTCGACGAATTTTTCGTGATCGAAGCGCGGGACGAGTTCGGCACCACTGTATTGGCGGACACCATTTTTGCGGGTGATCCCGGTACGGGCGACGGCATTTCTACCTGCTGGGGCTTCAATTTTTCGGGTTGTGAAGGCATCATCTACTCCGTGCGCTTCGAGGGTTTTCGGGATACTCCCGGTGCTTTTGGGTTGGGAATGGACAACTTCAGTTTCTGCTTTGCGGGTGTAGATATCGCCAATCAGACCAGCGTCCTCGTCGACGATCCCGACTGCAATAGCGGTACGGGGAGCATTACCATTATCAACGAGGGAGCGGAGGATTACGAATACTCTTTGGACGGGGTGTCTTATCAGAACAGCCCCATCTTTGCGGAGCTAGCGGTTGGCCTATACAGCGTATTTGTACGCGACGCTGCGGGCTGTACCGCCGAACTGGATAATATTGAAGTAGAAGATTACGAGCCACTGGTCTTCGTTACGGCGGAATCCGAAGCGACCACTTGCGGGCAAGCCAACGGTACCGTGACGCTAGCCGTGACGCCTCCCGAGGGGGTACAATTTTCTCTCGATGGTACTAACTTTCAAGCCAGTGGACTATTTTCCAACGTTCCCGCTGGCAGCTATACCACCATTGCCCTGGATGCCGACAACTGTTCCTACGCTACCCAAGTTGACGTTGCACCGAGTACGGGTCCGAGTATCGTTGCCGTTGATTCGATAGTTGATTTTTGCAATAATGGTCAGGGACAATTGTCCGTAAGTGCGACGGGCGGTTTTGGATTGCTCACTTATCTTCTGGATGGAAAC
>JBCDIR010000793.1:0-2021 GCA_038748735.1 Bacteroidota bacterium
AAAACGGCCAGTCCCTCGGCGTTTTTGGTTTGTTCGGTAAGAGCAGCAATACCTTTGACCGCCCCACCGATTCTACCGCCTGGGACAGCGACAAATACCAGTACAGCGATATTGATTTTGAGAGTCAAATGAGTACCGTCGGCTTTCGCTATTTGCGGCCACACCGCAATAAAGGTAAGTTGGAAGTGAAAGCGCTCTGGTCTGCCTTGTCTTCCGTACGTACGGCCCGACCGCTCGATTTTGTACAGGATGACTTCGATGATCTTCGGCAACGTAAATTGTCGGCACAGGTGAACTACCAGCGCAAGCTCTTGCCGTTTGGTAACCTCATGCTCGGGGTAGAATTACTGGGTATCGATCAGTCCTTACTTGTGGAAGAAGCCATCACGGGTGGCCCCTTCTTTTCGCCCTTGGATAATCAACAAACGGTAGTCAGTCCATTCATAGATTGGCGTTATCGGATCAAGAAGCTGTTTTTTCAATTGGGCTTTCGCCAAAGTTTCTGGACGACGGACAGTTATGCCGAACCGCGTCTGCGCGTTCGTTACGCACTCGGCAAACAGCAAGCTATCTCGTTAGAATACCACCAAACGACGCAAGCAGCCTCCATTTACAGCGCGACGGAACGTCCACGACAAATGGCACAAGTGAGCCTCAATTGGGAGTACCAGTGGACCGCAACGCGACAAGTCAACCTGCAATTGTTCCGTCAGCGTAATGAGGTGCCCGGTAGCGGAGCGGGTTCCGAAATCAACCAGCTGAATCAGCCTACGCGCTTACCAGAACGCACGACCACGGGGCATACGCTCGGGCTAGCCGCTAACGTCCAGCAGTTCACCACTAACGGTTGGTGGTACGTCCTGAGCGGCTCGCTTTTCGACGCTACTTACGAAACACCTGCCGGGGACCTACCCACGCGCTTTGCGCAAGATTTTACCAGTGCGCTGAGTGTGGGTAAAGAATGGTTGGGGGAGAACCGTAAAAGTCAAGCAACGCGCTTCGGGGTCAACGCAGCGCTACGCTACAACGGTGGCTTGCGGCAAGCACCAATTTTGCTGGAAGCTTCCCGGGCAGCGCAACGTACCATCTTCGATTTTGAGCGGGGCTTTACGGAGCGTTTACCTAACTATTTCCGCACCGATTTTCGCCTCTACTTTCAACGCAACCGCGCGGGTTGGAACTCGCTACTGGCACTGGATATTCAGAATGTGACCAACCAACAAAATGCTGCCTACCGCTACTATGACCGCCTGTTGGATACGATTACGACGCGCTACCAACTGGAGCTCATTCCGGTATTGTCCTACAAAATTGAGTTTTAAGCCCATGTACCTTCGCCTCGCCATTGCTGCCTTACTATTGCTGTTTACCTACTTCCAGCTCAATGACCCTGACCCCTGGGCTTGGGTAGCGCTCTACGGCGTGGCCGGTGTAGCCACGGGCGTAAGTGCTTTTCGGTCGTTACCGCCTTGGTTACCCTTGGCCGGACTACTGGTCTGCGCTGCCGGTTTTTGCTGGCTGCTACCCCATTTTTACGAATGGATCAAAATGGGTATGCCAACCATCGCTAGTAGTATGAAAGCCGAAGCCCCGCACATTGAGTTGACGCGGGAATTTCTGGGGCTGGTGATATTATTGGTAGTTTGGTGGTGGTTGCGGAAGTGATTTAAAAATACTCTTGGAACACTATAATTAAGAAGCTATAGCATAAGCTTCTTCATTGCGAATCATTGCAACTGCATAAGCCAAACAGGAAAAGATATGCTCCCGACTAATGGTTGGATAGGCCTCCAGTAGATCGTCAATTGTTTCTCCTAAAGATAATTTCTCTATGATGATATCCACAGGTATTCTAGTACCAACCACTACGGGCTTTCCGTACATCACCTCTGGATTTGATGTTATATAATCTTGCCAATTAATCATGCTCTAGTTTTAAATACATTAGACTTGTTCTGCTAGAGCCTCAAATGGCTGCAAGCGGCAAATTTTCTCCTGAATTTCGTTAAAAAGCCTCGCCG
>JBCDIR010000794.1:0-2011 GCA_038748735.1 Bacteroidota bacterium
AGTCACGACCAGTTTAACACCACCATTTACGGTTTGAATGACCGCTACCGGGGCGTTTACAACGAGCGGCGCGTGGTTTTTATGAACGAACAAGATATGAAAGAACGGGGTTGGTCCGCCCGACAAATTGTGCAAATGGTCAACCAAACCGATGGAGTAAAACGAGTAGCGGATCGCTTTTTGGTTGTTCCCTACGATATTCCCCGTCGTTGCTTGGGGGCTTATTTTCCGGAGGCCAATTCGCTCGTCCCGATTGGTTCGTACGACAAGCGGAGCAAAACCCCCGCTTCCAAACGGATTAAGGTCACGGTAGAAGTAAGTCAGTGACGGATTCGGAGGGGCTTGGTCCTAGTAAACGCCCCTTCTATCGAATTGCACGCCCGGAATTTGACAAATGCTGAAAAAATCAATAGCTTGCACAACGACAAGCGAGCACCGATTGTTAAAATTTGTAAAGCAAGCTAAAATTTGAGAAAAAGTAAGAGCGCCGCGGGTATGATGGCGCTGATCTTCGGTTTTTTGGGTATTCATCGTTTCTATCTTGGGCAAATCTGGCACGGGATAGCCTACCTGGTCGTGCTGAGCATATTTGCTTCCGTCAGTACGTGGTTCTTTATGCTCATCAATTTAGTGGATGCCGTTTCGCTCTTTTCCATGGATAAAGACCTGTTCGACGAGAAGTACAACGGGGGGCGTAAGGAAACGCAGCGGGATGAATACGAAAGTCCTACGCGTAAAACAGCTCGACCAGATCGCCGCACCGCTCGCCGCGACCGCCGAAATGAACGGTACCAAGAACGGAATCAACCCCAAGCCGCGCCTCCGCGTCGGCCAAAAGTGAACGTGAGTGGCTTGCTCAAAAGTGGTAAAGCCAAGTTCAAAGACTACGATTACGAGGGTGCTATCGCTGATTTCACGAAAGTCCTCAACAGCGATTCACAGAATATCCCCGCTCATTTTAACTTGGCTTGTGCGTATTCCTTAATGGAAAACAAGGAACAATCGCTTTACCACTTAGACCGAGCCGTGGCCTTGGGGTTCGATGATTTCGAGGCGATTAAGACCCGTGACCACTTGGCTTACTTGCGTATTCAACCGGAATTTTTGACCTTTAAAGCCAATGGCTACCGACTAGCCAAAGATACGCAAGCCAACTCGGCACCCACTAACCCAACGACCGCTACCCCCACTCCCGGACAGGGTGATTTGCTAGAACAGCTCAACCAACTGGCCAAACTAAAGGAAAAGGGATTGCTCACCGAGGAGGAATTCCGCGTGCAGAAAGAAAAACTACTACGATGATTGCCGAATACTTAGTTTCTGATGCGATGGTACCGCTGCGGGCGGATGACACGGGGGCGGAAGCCCTGGGTGTAATGGCAGAGTTCTACGTCCGTCATTTACCGATCGTGAACGAAGGAGAACTAGTGGGCCTGATCTCCGAAGATGATATTTTGGACAATGATGCTGAGGCGACGGTGGGCAGCTACCGGACAATGGATATGCAGCGGCCTTTCGTACGGGCTACGGACCACTTATACGACGTTATTCGCCTAGTAGCGGACCACCAGCTAACGGCCATTCCGGTGGCGGATGGACAACGACGCTACGTCGGTTTGATTACGGCTGAGGATATCATTCGTCACTTTGCAGAAACGGGTGCTTTCCGCGAACCGGGTGGAATCGTTGTACTGGAGATGACGCGGCACGATTATTCCCTAGCGCAGATTGCCCGTATTGTGGAGTCCGAAAATGCGGTGATTTTGAGCAGTCACTTACAGACCTTCCCCGACTCGGCCCGCATCAACGTGACGGTAAAAATTAACAAGCAAAACATCGGTACGATTCTAGCATCGTTCGAGCGTTTTGAGTATACCGTCAAGGCGACCTTCAACGAACTAGAGTACTTCGATACCCTCCGCGAACGCTACGATGGGCTGATGCAGTACCTAAACGTTTGAGGCTACTCCAAGCGCAGTAAACCCAGGCGGTAGTTGCGCCCCGCTTCTCC
>JBCDIR010000795.1:0-2003 GCA_038748735.1 Bacteroidota bacterium
GCAATACAGATCGTCGCCGTGGTACTACTTCCGGACACCCACTCGGCGGCAAAGGACTGCCAGTCACAGGTGTTGGAGGTGGCGTTATACGCTTGACCCAACAATTGACCGTTGACGGAAAATTGTAACTGCGCCGGATTATCGGGAAAAACCGACGTCACCCAGGCACTAAAAAAGTAACTGGTATTGGTACTGATGGTAATGTCTTGGCACCAGACGTTGCTGGCGTCGCCGCTGGCGTTAACGACCATCATATTGCCGCCGCCCGTATGGTCGGAGCAGTTGGCAAAAGCGTTGTGCGTATCGCCCGCATTATCGTCGATGGCGTACTGACCTTCGTTACTCAGCAAGCCTACGCCGCCGCCCGTCCCGTAGATGTAGTCGCTGGTGAAACCCGTATCCCCCTGGCTAAAGTCACCATTGTTGATGAGTTCGACGCCCGTAATGGCCCGCGCCCGCAGGGTGTAATCGGAAGTCATGGAAACAGTAGCCGTCGGAGTGAGTTGATCGGCATTCGTGAGACCGTCCGTCGGTAACCATTCAAAGTCGAAAAAATCACCCATCACTTGACCATTCAAGACGACGGAACCCGGCTCACAAAGTGGAGCAGGCGTATCAACAGTAACGGTAATCGGACATTGTGCGGATAAGATGGTGACTAGCCATCCGTAACATAAAACAGTAAAGAATATTCTCATTAAATCGATTTTTGCAACAACACAAACGCAAAAATCTGTCCCTTGGGTACTTAGCTAAGGCAAATTTACGAAAAAAGGTGGATAGGGAGCGCTGCGCGCGGTTAGTACGCTTCGCGTGGGGGGGTGTTTATATTTCTATCATTCCGGTAAAGACTTGTTCAGCGGGACCGCATAACCAGGTATTGGTAAAATGCTGCCCATCGTACTCAGTCCGTACCACCAGCGCGCCGCCTTGGGCCTGTACGGGCACCTTGAAATCTCCCTTTTGGCCACTTTGGGCAATAGCTACTAGCGCCGCTGCCGTTACGCCCGTTCCGCAAGCGAGGGTTTCGGCTTCTACGCCGCGCTCGTAGGTGCGGAGGTGCAATTGCGCTAAGCTGCCCGTCACGAAATTGACGTTGGTCCCGTGGGGGGCAAAAGTAGCAGCGTAGCGGATGGCCGCCCCGCGAGTGGGTACGTCTAGCTCCGCCAAGTCGGTTACCCACTGTACGTAATGGGGGGAACCCGTGTCTAAAAAGTAACCCTCTAACACCGTTTGTATTTCTGTGATGGTACCCATTTCCAATTCTACCCAACCTGCCCGTGAAACGTACGCTCGGTGGGGACCGTCGATGTCCAGAAAAGTCGTTTGTTGGGCACAATAGCCCAGGTGGTGGGCGTAGGCGACGATGCAGCGTCCGCCGTTGCCGCAGAGTGTACTCGCACCGCCATCGGCATTGTAGTAGACCATCTCAAAATCGTAGGCAGAATGGCTTTTAAGGCGAATGAGGCCGTCGGCACCGACCCCGAACCGGCGGTCACAAAGCTGCGTAATTTGCTCGACAGACCATTCTACCCCAGCGGGAAAATCGCCCATTTCGTCAACGATGACGAAATCGTTGCCCGCACCCTGGTACTTAACGAAAGGAATCTTCACGGGAATCAGTTGGAGGGGAAGTAGTAGAATTATCAGTCTCCACCTTTGGATAGGGGCAGTGCCGACAACCATTCCCACAGCAATAACCCCGCTCGCGTAGGAAATACGCCGTGAGCACCATCAACCCGTTGTCGTCTAGGTAAAAATCTCGACCTTCTTGGAGCTGCTGAGCCATCTAATTGGGTACGACTTGCCCGTAGCGCTGTTGGTACCAAGCGTAGCCGCCGAAGAGTACGCCGCTGTACAGCAAATCGCCAGCAATGGTATTCATAAAAAACGGTATACCCGCTACGTAGGCCGCACCCAAGCCCGCCAAATCCTTGCTGTACACGGGATCTAGTTGCCAAGAAGCGGCATTGGTCAACAAGAAGAACACCACGGAAGCTAGC
>JBCDIR010000796.1:0-2002 GCA_038748735.1 Bacteroidota bacterium
AGCGGCGGGTGACGTCGCCTCCGGTAGTGGCGTTCTCAATTTTGGTGACATCTGCCCCCAACTCCTGGAAAAATAAACCAACCGCCGGGCCAGCTAACACACCCGCCAACTCAACAACTTTGAGTCGTTGAAAAACATTTTCGTACGTATGTATTGAATTCATATCCATTTTGAGTCTTGTGTGAAAAAGAGGTTAATAAAGTACTTGTACATACAAGTAGAAATTCTTAACTTCGTTTAAGTTATTGTGAACCTAATATTACTATAAGGTAAACAATCACCTAGCTCATTGGAAATATTGTCATGAAGGACCTCCTTTTACAACGCCATTTGCGTAGAATCGAAATCGCGGGTAATGATGATTTGCTTTTAATTATGGAGTTCGGAGCGGATGCTTATGGCACCAAAGAACTCCGGGCGCTACTAAAAAACGCCACACAACAAAAGATAAAAGCAGGCCGTTGGCAACATTATCTGTTCTTGACGGGGTTCAGTATCCCGGTCTGGACTGCTCTGGCTATTATCGCTGCTGCGTTCGAATGGCAACTTTTTAGTATTTCTTTCTTATCGTTAGTTCCCTTATCTTTATTGGCGGCCGTACTAGGACACAGTTGGCTACGCCGTACCTTCCCCGTCTTTCGTGACATTCACCTTGTCACGTCGATTATTCAGCAAGAACTGGAACGTCGTCGTAAAGATGCTTCGATTTATTAAGTACCTCCTGATTACATGCAAAGTTTCCTGTACGGAGCAACCACCTATTTCAAAGGCCTACAACTCATCGCCAAGCATCGCCTTTGGCTCTACTTCTGGATTCCGGTTTTTATCAGCCTGGCGCTGGCCGCTTTGGTACTCAATACCGCTTACCAACTCAGTGACGAAATGGGTCACTGGCTAGTTAGTTTTTACCCGTGGGAATGGGGAAAAGCGGGTGTAGAACGTATTGCCGGCTTCATGGGCGGAGCCAGTTTGGTCGTGTTCACTTTACTGATTTTCCGCTACATCGTTATGGGGCTGGCCTCTCCGTTTATGAGCTTATTGTCCGATCGTTTGGAACAAAAATTGCGACCCGACCACCCCCCAACTCCGTTCAGTTGGTCGCGGATGTTGAGCGACTTAATTCGAGGGTTACGCATCGTTTTTCGCAATATCACGCTGGAGTTAACTTTCACTATTCTCCTGCTCCTGCTGGGGTTAATCCCTATTTTCAGCCCTTTCGTACCCTTTTTGTTGATCTTATTGCAAGCCTATTACGCCGGCTTTGGCAACTTTGACTATACGTTGGAACGGCGATTCAAAGTCCGCCAGAGTGTACGCTTCGTACGGCGCAATCGGATGCTAGCGATGGGTAACGGTATCGTATTTGTTTTGGTACTGATGACGGGAATCGGAGTCGTATTTGCGCTGCCGCTGGGAACGGCTGCGGGCGTAGTCGTTTGTCTTGAACGCCAGGACGCAGAACAAGCTAATTAATAGACACTCACTAGCATTACCCAGTAGGGATAGCGACTCAATTTCTCCAAGTTGAGTTCTTGCCAATCGCGCATCCACCGCTCAGCAGGACCAACGATGTGATAGTTTTGCAACCCTTGATAAATCAAAAATGCCTCGGCAGGTGAGATGGTGTGCGGATCGACTTCCAATAAACCGACCAGTAATTGTTCGGCGATCTCTTGCGTAGGCAACTGCCCGAACAGCGGTAAGAAAGCAGCAGTCGTCGAGGAGGAATACAATGAGCCATCCTGAGCTACGTTGGCGTACCTCTGCTGAGGCTCTGACCAAAGTAGCGCCTGCGCCTCGAAAAGATTCAACTCCTGGGTCAGGACCAAGTCCGTGACATCCTGGTTCAGTTGTCCTCCCAGGTGAATTAGCGTTTGCGTAGACCATAACCAGAAGCTTTGTACGGTGGCCGAAGCGTACAGCACGCCCGTTTCCCCGCGCTGCCACAGCACACCCGTTTCCGTTGGATCGTGTAACTGCGCTAACTGTTGGTGCTGGCTCC
>JBCDIR010000797.1:0-2001 GCA_038748735.1 Bacteroidota bacterium
TCCCTGCCCGGCCGGATTGTTGAAAGACTGCCAAGTACCGTCGGGCGCTAGCCGATGAAGTGACTTCCCACCTTCCGGTTTATAATTGCTTACCCACAAATTGCCATCTTCATCGGCTTTTAACCCACTAATGCGCGTACGTAATTCGTCACCAATGGTACCCGTTAGGGGAGCATTGGACCGATCAAATAAGCGGATGTTCTCCCCGTCTATTTCGATGAGTCCAGTATTGTAGGACGCACCGTAAATCTTGCCCGTTACTTCGTTGATTTCCACTTCAATCAGGGCAAAAACATCATCATCTCGTACGTTAGGATCGGGGTTAAATCCCTTGAAGGCCTCGGTCGTATTGCGGTTATAGAGGCGCCATTCTCCGTCAATCAGAGAAGCCATACCGTGGTCCAGAAAGAGCGGGCTTCGGTTCGGCGTGTAAGAACCCGCAGCCAACCAAACGTTATCATCCACTACCTCCAAATCCCATACCGACGGACTGAAAGGAGAATTCAATTCAAAAGTGGCACAAAACTCAGCGTCTTTGTTTTCCAAGCGCCGAAAGCCCATGAACGTATCGCCAAACCAGATTCGGCCAAACTGATCTTGGAGCGCATTCTGGGCATCACCCAAACAACCATCGTGCAAAACGGCTACGTTATCATCACTATCGATCAAAAGGAATTCACCTCTTCCGCAGCTGCTCCCCGCACATCGGTAACCAACCAGTAAATCTCCACCTTCCGTACTCATGTAGAGCATTTCTAGCTCATCGTTTCGGTCAGTAACTAGAGTAGCACTCGTACCATCGAAGCTAAAAATATCCTCGTTTACACCGACGTAGAGCTGGTCGTTAAAAACACGCAAAGCATTACAAGTGTAATCATCCGGTAAGCCAAAATCACTACCCAAGAACTCCCACGTACCAAAGTCCTCGATAATATTACTCGTAATGGTGGTACGGTAAATTCCTTCCAGTGTCCCCATGTAGTAAAATCCATCCCAAGCAGATACGCTTTGCACGCTTACACTACCCGTGAACGTAGTCAATGGAAACGAACCGTTGTCCAACCGCAGTAGCGAGATACCGTAGGAACCGGCTAGGAGAAAAGTATTGTCGTCAAGTGGTACGAAGTCGTTGATCGTCTTTTCACCCGCGACGTTGTCAAAGTTCTTAATCGAATTGATGGTAAGAACGGCCGCTTCGTTATAAAGGTCTATCACACCATCTTGGTAGACTATGACTAATTTATCCGCCGGCGCGTGGTATTTGATCATTCGAATATCTACCCCCGAGAGTCCGTCGACGGTGCTGACGAAACGACTGGATAACTCTTCCTTGTCCGTAATCATGATCGCGGAACGCGTAGCGAAGTAGAGGTCCTGCTCACTTTGCGTCACCCACTCTCCTACCCGCTTGGGGCTGTGGGTACGCCATTTTCCGATGGGCAAAACGTTCTGTGCAGTCAAGAGGAAACCACCGAGGCAGCAGATAAGGAGTAGCCAAGTTCTCATAAACTAATAGTCATGCTTTGGAATTCAAACCGCCGGACAGATTGCGGTATTGTTTCAACGGGTAAAATTAGCATTATTAGGCAAAGCAAATGACTCGGATAAGACTATTGCACCTTAAAACAAGGTGAGCGGTTCATCATTGACCGCTTCGTGTAACTTGGGATCATTATTACTGACACTATTCAGCGAACGACTCACCCGGTAGCGTTGCAAACAGCCATCGGGCGGCGTTTGAAGTAGGGACAATAAGTCTTCTACCGGAGCGTCACTCAGCCAGTAATCGCGGTCGGTAGCATTGAGCAATAGCACGGGCATACGATTGTGAATCGTACTCATTTCCTCATTTGGTCCCGTGGTGATGATGGTGTACGTGCGCAACACCTGATTCGCATCGCGCCATTCTTCCCACAGCCCCGCCATGACGAGTAACTCGGCATTGGTTCGCAAAATTCGGTAAGGTAATTTACCGACGCCCGACTTGCGCCATTCGTAAAA
>JBCDIR010000798.1:0-1996 GCA_038748735.1 Bacteroidota bacterium
GTAGGGAATTTATCGGACTAGCGCAATTTTGTTTGACGAGCTAGCCTAGCGCCACCTGAAAACCCAAATCCGCTCTTTTTACAATAAATCATCAATAACGACGGTGGAAGGCAACGGACCGGCTTGTTGCAGCTTCAATTCCGCCAGTGCGCGCCCGCGCTTGGCACAGTTTTCAATGGACGCTTCTAGTAAGCATCCAGACAAGAATCCGGCCCAGAACGCATCACCCGCTCCCGTCGTATCTACAATGACAATGGGTCGAACGGGAAGCTGAACCGTGGTTTGCCCGTCACTGACGTAGCAACCTTTTGCACCAAGGGTTAGACAGACGATTTTTGCCCCTAGCTCGTGAAAAAACGCCGTAGCCTTTGCGGGGTCGGTCAGCGGCAAACCGTAGAGCCGTTGCCAGTCAACGTCACTGCACTTGACCAAAGCACCGAGCGCACAGTAATCGGCGACAATTTGCTGTGCTTCCTCCCGATTGGGCCATATCTTGTGGGCATAATTGGTGTCTATACTCACCTGCCCCCCGTTTTCCACCACCTCGGCTGCTGCTGCTAAGATGGTCTCCCGCGCGGGATACTGACTCAGCGCGAAACAAGTAGTATGGAAAATTTTCAGCTCGCGCAAAATAGTGGTGGGTAGCTGCTCGGGTAATATTTGCGCGTCCGCTGCGCGGTACGCCTCAAACTTAGGCACGTCCAGCGAGCGGGTCAGCAGAATAGTCGTCGTAGGCCGTTCATCTTGACGCAAGCCTCGAACATCCAAACCGAGAGCCGCCACGTAATCTCCCAAAAACTGGCCCAGGTCGTCTTGCCCAACGGTAGCCGCTAAACCTGCGTTGATGCCTAGACGGCTCAGGTTTCCGGCCAAATTAGCCGGGCTTCCACCGGGAAAAGGTTGGAAACGATCTTCCATCGTCAAGCGTTCCTTAACGGAAGTACTGATGAAATCCACCAATAATTCGCCTACGGCAAGTACGGCTAAAGACATACGGCAGGATGGATTAATTTAATCGAATATTTTCTGCGCCAGCAAAGTACAGTTTTATATTTTCAATTATTATTGCGAAGACAAAAAATTCCCGCATGGCTAAGCGTAAGACCGTCCCCAATCCCTATGATCCACCCCAAGACTGGGTCGCTTTTGAAAATACCGCGACGAGTGCGCGTTATCCCGAAGTCTACCACCGACGGACACTTGGGGCATTTGAGCAGTTTCGTCAGGATGCTCCCAATCAAGTTGAACTGTCATTCAGTAGTGGTTTTCGATTACAAATCACGGCCTGGACCGCCGCCGTCTGGCGCATTCGCTACACGCGGGGAGCGTACGACCGATTGCCGTCCGTAGCCCTCAACCCGACCATTGAACCGCAGAACATCCAATTGAAGGTACAAGAGGAGGACGGGCAGTGCGTGATCAGCAGTGCCGCCGTTGCCGTCAAGGTAAACAAGACGGATGGACGTCTCCATTTTGTGAATTTGGCCAACGACGAGACCATTTTAGCGGAAACCGAAGCCTACCAAGAACGCTACTCTATCCTGGGCGGTACGCACCATTTACGTACCAGCTTTGCGGCGGAAAAAGACGAAGTATACTACGGACTCGGCGACAAAAGCTGGGACTTGAACCTGCGGGGTCGGCATTTTCAGAATTGGAACAGTGATTCTTTTGGTTATCACAAGGAACAGGACCCCCTATACCGGACCATCCCCTTTTACTACGGGCTAAAAGCCAGTGGTGCTTACGGTATTTTCTTCCATAATACGGGTCGTACGCATTTCGACTTTGACAGTCGCAAAGATGGGGTAACGCGCATGTGGAGCGAGGTCGGAGAAATGGACTACTTCTTCTGCTTTGGCCCCGAATTGGATACCGTAGCGCAGCAATACCATTACTTGACGGGTACCCCCGAGCTTCCACCGCTCTGGGCTTTGGGCTTTCACCAGTGCCGCTGGAGTTACTACCCAGAATCGCGCGTGCGGGAGCTGGCCAC
>JBCDIR010000799.1:0-1995 GCA_038748735.1 Bacteroidota bacterium
GTCGGCACTTTCGTTCCAGGGGTCTCCGCCGGGGGTCAGTATTTCGGTGAGTGTCCCATCACTGGGGTTAATACTGAATTTGTGGACGACTCCTCCGTTGGTCTCTTCGTTGATGTACAAGTACTCCGTACAGTTACATTGACTAAGAAGCCGACTGGAGAGGCACAGGCAGAGGACTAAAGCCAGTAGACCTGTGATAGTGTAAATTGTTCTTTTTTTCATGACCATGATTATTATTGCAGCTGTAAAAAACAGTATTACGTGCAACTACTTTTAGTATATTCCGCAAGGGATTACACTACTTACTTACCACCAAAAGATTTTAACCAGGACCGTCCTAATGAGACTCCACTAGAACCGATAAGAAAGGATCTAATCTTTTTCGTGTGACGGTATACATACTACTTGATGACAATTCGATATACTCTCGATATTCATCGTTAAACAAAATCCACGTAAAGTTCACATTATTTCTCTCAATAACCAAAAATTACGAAATAAAACAGTGAGCAGAGGCTTATTTTAACTTATAACTTAACGACCTTCTCCACCCAACGACTGTTGTTCCAGTTTAGGTTGAGATAATAGGTACCCGCTGGCAAATCAGTTAAGTCCAGCACGTGTTGCCATTGTCCAATTGGTACGGGTAAGCGTCGGTAAACGACCCTCTGCCCTAGCACATTAATGAGCTGAACATCCAGCTCACCACTGCCTTGCCAGTCGTTAGCTAGGAGGCGTAATTGTCCACTGGTCGGGTTAGGAGCGATACTCAGCCGCGTCGCCCAGGCCGGTTGATTCGTACTAACGACAACGACTGCTAGTTCCAATTCACTGGTCACGTTCCCACAATCATTAGTAGCCGTTAAGGTTACCGTGTAATCACCGCTGGTGGTGTACGTTTGCCCAATCGGGCCTACTCCACTGGCTTGGCTATCGCCAAAATCCCAAGTGTAGGTCACCCCCGGTGCTGGATTACCGACGGTAAACTCGTAACTACCATTTCCTACTACGGTACTCATCAGCTCGGGCGTATCTGGTACATCATTGACGCTGACTAACGCTTCCAATTCGTAAGTGGTACTACCAAAAATGTTAGTGGCAATCAGCGTAGCTGAGTAACTTCCGACTTGCGTGTAAGTGACCGTAGCTTCCGCTGTGCTGGCCGTAGCCGGCTCGCCACTCGGAAAACTCCAAGCGTAGGTATCCGCACTTCCTTCCGCCGCCACCATCACGCTGAACGGTACACAGCCCACCTGTTCACTAGTTTCAATGACCAGACTCGGTAAAGCGCCATTAATCACTACGGTTTCTACTAACGTTAGCGTATTACAGAAACCGACTACGGTCAGTTCTACCTCGTAGGTACCATTACCGGGGAAAGTGTAACTCGGTTCGGGCATGATGGAAGTGGTTCCGTCGGGGAAGGTCCAGAGCAGGCTAGCGGCATGGGTTACCTCCGCCGAGAAGGTAGCCGTCGTAGCGTCCAAACTATGGTCCGCGCTGGCGGTGGTCGCGCCGTAGACTATGACGGCCATATCCTGCGTGACGGTATTGGTACCGAAGGCATTCGTAGCACTCAAAGTAGCGGTGTAGTTACCGGGGGTATTGTATACTACCTGGGGGTTAGTCAGGGTACTCGTCGCCGGGTCGCCACCGGGAAATTGCCATAGAACAGTGCTGGCGTTACCTACTTCGCTGTTGAACTGCACGACGAGCGGTCCACAGCCTTCGTCGTTTGTACTACTGAAGCCCACGCTGGGGGCTTGGCCGTTGATGCTGATCGTGACGGTTTGTTCGTCCGTTCCACAGCTATTAGCTGTAACGAGCGTCACGTCATAGTCGCCATTTCCGGGGAAGGTGATACTGGGCGCAAGCGCCGTGCTGCCGCCACCGGGCCAGGCCCACTGGTAACCGTCGGCATTCGTACTATTATTGATCGTGTTGATCGTGAATCCCGTCTGGGTGTAGGTAAAATCTGCTTCGGTATCGGCATTA
>JBCDIR010000800.1:0-1984 GCA_038748735.1 Bacteroidota bacterium
CCAGTGGATCAACTACCCAGGCGTAGGTAAAGTGCTGACGCTCAGCGTACGGGAGTTGCTTATTTTCTTCCGAAATAATCGGGCAATCGGGCGTAAGTTGAGCGAGGCCAGCACAGATCACTTGGTTGGCGCGTTGGTCAGCAATGGTCAAAGGGCTATCGTCCGATTTTGTCACGACTTCTACCGTTTCGGAGGCTGCGTAGACCTCTAAAATGACGGCCCCGGCGGCCCGAGCAATGGTTTTTACGGTGGGGAGTAATGCGGATAATGCTTGCATAGACTAGGTAAAATAAACGGAGGTGACGCAGTTAATACCACGCCACCTCAACCGTATTTCTTGTGATATAAGTTAACGTACCAAGGTCACCGAACCACGTAGTTCTTCGACCAATTGATCGTTAATGTACAAGTCAATTTTATACAAATAAGCATCCGAAGGAGCGGGTTCTCCGTTGAAGGTACCGTCCCATCCGGTATTCGTTGCGTCGCTGGACTCGAAGACGAGTTTACCCCAGCGATTGTAGACATTCACATCAATACGACTGTATACCCCGTCGGCGGTAAAGGGTCGGAAGACGTCATTCGTCCCATTATTATCTGGAGAGAAGATTTCTGGTATTTCAAATTGCGTATTGACGATTTGCACCTCGTCCGTAACCGTTTCGCAAGCACTTGTTGCGTTGACCAGAATGGTGATGGGTAAGCCATCTTCGCAATCTAGCGTACTGGCCCCCAGGTCAATTTGCGATTCAATGAATTGCAACTGTGTGGTGTCCAACATATCAGGCTCGGATGCGGTGACGGCAAACCACTCGTATTCTACTGCTGTCAGCGGTTCAATTACCGCAGTCACCGTCGGACAAATTCCGTCGTCCACCAGAATGTTGTCGCCCAAATCTACCGTAATGGCCGGCGTGACGGTAATAGTAGCCGTTTGGGTCGTTTGGCAGTCTACCAAAGTTGACGTAAGCGTATATTCGGTAGTTACACTGGGCGTAAACTCTTCGTTGAGATCCATGCTGGATTGTGTAACTCCGTCCTCGTCGGTCCACGTCCATTCGTAAGTCACTCCGGGTTGTGGGTCGGTATCGGTTAGCATGACGCCTAAATCGTCATTGAAACAAAGCGTCGGATTATCCAGCGTAATTGGATTAGGCGCTTCGATGGCTTCAATGGCTACGCTAAGCGATTGTGTTCCACATTCTACGATACTTCCTCCGTAGCCGTACACAAATACAGCATTGCCACTATTTCCTACGGTGAAAGTCGCGTTCAAATCTCCTACGGTGTTCCCATCGTAGTTCCAATTGAAACTGTTGACCCCGTTAGAACTTGGCACCACCACGGCGGCTAAATTAATCTCTTCCCCAGCGCAAATTTCAATATCATCGGTCACGCCCGCCAGTGAACCGGCCTCAATAACGGTGATGGTCACCGAACCTTGCTCATCTGGACAACCCGGGCTAGTCCCGAGCACACTGTAAGTCGTGGTTTGGGTAGGCATTACTACGGGGTTGATATCCGTACTAAAAACGCCGTCCACGGATGAGGTCCATTCGTAGGTAGCGTCATCACTGGTCAGGCCATCGTTTAGGGTAAACTCATTCAAGTCAACCGCACAGGTTTCTGTGTCGGCTAAAAGGTCTAAATCAGGACCAGGATTGACCTGGACGAAGACCGTGGCCGTGAGTACTTCGCAGATGTCTTCCTGTGATCTTCCGTATTGGTAATTGAAAGTAGCCGTACTGGAAACCGCCGCCTCGAAGGTGACGTCCGTTCCTACCGCACTCATGTTATTGTAAAACCACGTAAAGGTTTCGGCGGGTGCATCGCTGTTGACGAGCTCAGCTACTAAGTTGAATTCCGTACCATCACAAACAAAAACAGTATCTACTCCGCCTGCTACGGAAGTAATACTCCCCGCGGTGATCGGCGTGATGGTTACCGTGCCCTGATCGGAGCCACGGCGACGAGCACCTGTGGC
>JBCDIR010000801.1:0-1980 GCA_038748735.1 Bacteroidota bacterium
GGGGTCCGCATCGGAGTTCGTGGTCTCGTCCGCGCCGGTACTGACGGTGAAGTTGTAAAAGTTACCACCCGGTGCCGTACTCAGATCGAAAACTACGTAGTAATCCCCCGGGGGAAGGTCAGTGAAGGTGTAAAGCCCCATGCCATTCGTGGTCGTCGTATTCGTGTACGGATTACCTGCGGCATCCTGCGTGACGGGCGTGCCGTCCGCGTTGAAGAGGGTCACCGTAACGCTTGCTAAGACGGGTTCGCCGCCGTCCTGCGTGCTCATCCAGATGAACCCAGCAGCGTTGACATTATCCGCAGCTTGGCGAAAACCAGGGTCAAAGACTGCGGCAATCAGCTCGTTGGTCCCCTTGATTTGGATGAGGGTACCCAGAGCCGTTTCGGTATGGCCGTTGGTGCCGTCGGGGGTAAAGCGTTCGGTGTAGAAAAACTCACCACCGCCAGGTCCCTGTTAGGTAGGGTAGCAAATTCGACGCGTTAGGCCATCCCGTTGGTAATGCCGTCGCAGAATTGCCAGTTGCCGTCTTGATCGCTGAAGGTCGTGCCGAGGAGCGTATTACTAACATTATAAATGGTGACTTGGACACCTGCAATACCCGGCTCCGTATCGTTGGCACCGTTGCAGTTGTAGTCGTTAAAGACGTTGCCGCCCAGGCAACCTGAGGTGTTCGTACAACTCGGCGCAGGGCTAAGGCAAGGCAGTGGGGCGAGAATAGTCGTACTTGCCCGTAGTAGCAGACGCATTATTCGATTCAAATACAAATACCGCGCAGCCCGTAGCCGTGTTGTCGATGGTTACGGTATTATCACATTCATTAAGCGAAAACCCGGGTGGTGTACTCACTAGCGACCAAGTCCCTTCACAGACTGGGACTTCGCAATCAATCAGGTTTTGTAGAAAGTGCGATGCTTCTTCACTTTTGGGAACAGTCGACTTTTCTAGTTAGTCTAATCTTCCGGCCAGTACGATCGTGTGTTTTTCCCGAATAGTCGTACCCGCGGGAGTGAAGAGTTCTGCCACGAGCACGTAAATCCCCACCCGCGCCCGACGCCCCTCGAAGGTACTACCGTCCCAGAGAAAACTGCCCTGCCCAGCGAGTAGTTCTAAGCGAAATAACTGGTTGATTGGTCGGCCCTGAGCGTCGAAGATATAAAGCTGTGCAGCGTAGCCAGCCTGGTCCGTAGTATACTGTATCTCCAGGACGTCCTGAAATCCATCGTCATCGGGGGAGAAGGTCGTTTCTGGGATGGAAAAGAACTTGTCCGTCGGTTCGGCGACGGTTGCGCGGGCTTGACTGTTGGGTCCTGTGGGCGTAGCGAAACCGACCACCGAAGCAGCGGAAGCCCAATTCCCTTGGTTTTGAGTCGGTTGCTCGAAGCGGAGGCGCTCCAAACTAACCCCGTCCCGGCTGGACAACAAACTAGAGTGCCAATCACGAGTATAGTCGAGTGCGTCAAGCGGTTCAAAATTGGCGCTGTAAACGGAGATATTCCCTTCGTTATCGCCGAGGGAGGGGAGGTCATTCGCCACCAGCGCCACTGGATTGGGGACGATATAACGCGAGAGCACTTCTACGGGTGCTTCACTAAAGGCCACGTATTGCTGTGGGAATACGATGACGTCTTGCGCAACCGTACCGCTGAAATCTCCGCTAGTAATGGAGTCGTTGCGGAATTGGATGCCGTTCAAGTTGAGGATTTTGTCGCTAACGTTGTATAATTCCACAAAATCGGTACCGCCAGAATAGGGGTTAAATAAGATTTCACTCAACAGCAAGTCTCCTGGTTCCGGTGCTTGGGTCAAGCCTAACTGAAGCGTTTGTACAATGGTAGAAACATTGCCCAAACAATCCGAAATACCCGCAGCCAAATTTAAATCGTAAACTACTCCTTCGGTTAAATCACCCCCTAAAAACAAACGGATATTTTGATCATTATTTTCCAACAAAGCAGCTCCGATAGACACGCCAGGCGA
>JBCDIR010000802.1:0-1974 GCA_038748735.1 Bacteroidota bacterium
GACCGCGAGCTTGCGAGCACTACCTGTCAAGCGCAAGGACCCGGATGACAAGCATCGACCCACAAATTGAGAATTAACAAAGCGCTAATGCTAAGCACCACCCGCACAATTTGAGGCTAAAGTAGAGCTCACAACACACTAAGCCGTTCCGTGCTCCTCGTGCTGGATTTACCAACCCGGCAATAAGTTAATGCCAAATACCCCCCGCGTATTCTTTACCAACGGAATAGCGTAAAAAGGTTCGATCACCAGTGCGCCAAACAGGTTTAGTCGCAACGAAGCCCCCGCCGTGAACAGAAACTGTGATTGCGGGAACGCCTCAAACGGCTCGCCCGTGTTTTGGTTAATTAGCGGTTCGCCATTTTGGTCTAGCCGGAAGATGGGACCACTTAATTGTTCATTCCGCGTCCAGGCTATACCGCCGTCGATGAAGAGGTTTAAGTCCGACGCAAAACCACCCAGTTTGATGAGCGACAAGCGTTCGGGACCCGTAAACGGAATGCGGACCTCTAAATTGGTGACCCCAATTTTAGACCCCGTGAAGTCGTTGATGTCAATACCATTATTGACGAGTACGTCCTGTCCTTGTCGGGTGTTCAATCCCCGCATAAACCAGGGTTGACCGATGAACATGGGGAATAATTGTTCGCTGTTCCCGCCGTAGCGTCCTATGTGCATAGCTCGGAAAGCGACAGTCACGGGCTTCAAGCGCAGGTAACGTCGGTAATCTAGCGTAACGGAAGTGAAGTTGAATTCATCAAAAAAGCGTCCAACGGCGAGGCGGTACCGCTGTCCCGTGAGTGGGGCCGTCAGGCCGAACTGAGAATTATCACCGACCAGCGCCACTTCTGCCTGCCCGAAGCGGAAGGACTCCAAGGATTCCAGCTTGACCCGGTCTTGGCCTACCTGCAAATTCGTACCTGGCCGGTAGTAAAAATCGCGACGATCTAAACGCCCCGAAAAGCGCGAATACTGAACGGAAGCCTCCGCCCGCAACGTACGCGAAAACGGTAGGTTGACGAACGTACCCAATTGCTGTTGAAAATAGCGCGTCTCAAAAATGGATAAGCGATCCGCTAGCCCTAATTGTCCGTTACCGGCGTCTATGGTATCCAAAAATTCCGTCTCCGAACCACTAAACGTGCGGATAGGTTGGTGCGAGAGTTGTACGCCCCAGTTTAGGCGATTTTTTCGATTGATATACGCTAATGAGCCGCCGATGTCGATGAATTCTCCGTTGAGTGCGATACTGCTGAACAACTGATTGTTACCCAAAATATCACTGAACAGAAACTCTACTCCACCCGCTACGCCAGTGTTCGCACCAGCAAGTTGGTTGGCTCCAATACCTACGCCTACTCCACCGCCACCGCCGACGTAGTCGAGTTTGAATTTGGGACGGTATGCTGCCGTTTTTGCGAATAGGGTGTCCAGTACGTTTTCTCCCCGGCTGTTGTTGTTAATCATCGGGTCGATGATGCGGGGTGCGCGGGGGTTGACCTTCGGGAGCGTGGCCGCCGTCATGTCTACGGCGTCGGGCGCTACGGGGCGAGCCAGCAAGTCCTCCGCTCCGGCACTGTACAGGCGGTAACCCTGCGAACTGAAGTAGGTGTACACGAGTCGATTGCGTTTGCGGTCCACGCTGAAGGCGGGTGCAAAGTGGGTAATGCCACTAATGCCCGTAATGACGTCCGTGAGTTGGAAGAGCTGTTCCGCAACGCGGTCAAATTTATAAAGGTTGCGGTAACCATCCCGGTTGGAAAGGAAAACGATATTACCATCTACATCCTCCTGCGGGTTGAGGTTGTCCGCCCCGGGGAAGAAGTCGAATTGACGCACGCGGCGGTTGACCAGTTCCAACTCACGGACGTCATTACGGGCATTAGTGGCATTACCCACTTTGCACCCGCCTTCAGCGTGGACCGCAAACGCAATCGACTCGTGTACACCTACTTCAGTTCGCAGGGTTACCGC
>JBCDIR010000803.1:0-1968 GCA_038748735.1 Bacteroidota bacterium
ACGACTCGTAAAGGGCGATTGTGGGCCATACTTCGCGTAATTACCCAGGGCAGAACGCAGGATGGTATCCTTATTCTGCTTTTGGTTGTCGCGCTTGGTCAGGATGTCTTCCACTACGGCTTCCCAGGCTTCCGTATTAGGTTGTACAGCGGCCAAGATGTGCTCCATGAGTTGGATGCCCGCTTCGAGGGATTCTTCTAGGCCCGTCAGGGAAACGTGACAACGCTCGTCGTAGCTGTAAGTCTCGAAGTGGAGACCCAAACGGAAAAATTCTTGCTGAATAGCCGCTGCCGAATAGCGCGACGTTCCCAGGTAAGGAAGATACAAAAAAGCCAGCGCTAGCTCCTGGCTATGTAAGCGCCCTAATTCAAAAATATAGTCCAAACGAAACAGCGGGTTGTGCGGATTATAGACATAATCGTACTGTAGACCGGGCTGCCATTCCGTCCGCTGGATACGGTTTTTGAAATCGGCAAAAATGGGCTTCATCCGCTGCGGGGAAACGGATAGGAACTCCTGGGCGTAGTCCGAAACAGCCTCTTTCTGAAGCGGCGCGGCGGTAATGGCTGGCTTTTCGACTTTCACCACCTTGGGATCGTCCCCTTCTAGTTTGTGAACAACGGCGTAGCGGTCCGGGTGCAGCTGCGTTTGCGCAAAACGCATGATGTCCGTTTTGGTGATTTGTTCAATAAAGTCGTAGCGACGCACAAAGCGCTCCCACGGAATGCCCATGATAAAGCAATTCGTGATGGCCCCTACGCGAGCGCTGTTCTTTTCCACCGCTTTGAGATCACTGACTTTTAGATCGCGGATAGCCGCCTCTAGGAGCCAGTCGGGGAAGTCGCCCCGGCGGAGTTTTTCCACCTCGCCCAGTAGCAGTTGCTCTAGGTCTGCCAGGGTTTGTCCTTCGCGGGGTTTGCCGTACAAGCCGAACACACTGTAATCTTCGTGTATCCAGTTAAAGGCCTGGGCTTCTAGTACCAGTTGTTGCTGATTAAGGTTGAGATCAAAGAGCCCCGCTTGCTCATTGTACAACATTTGGCGGACCAACAGTCCTAGCATATAGTCGTCCGAAGCACCGCCGGAAGTACGCCACCCCAATTGTAAGTAAGCGCTTTCTTGGCCCAGTACTTCTTTGCGTGTGGGTGTGGATAGCGTGGGCTGCTCTTCGTGCGTGAAACGGGGAAAATCTACCGCTTGCCAGTTGCCAAAGTGCGTTTCAATGAGGTCAATAGCTTCCGCAGGGTCAAAGTCGCCTGCTAAGCAAATAGCTGCGTTATTGGGTACGTAATAGGTATTGTAAAAGTGTTCGATGTTGCGCATCGACGGATTCTTCAAGTGTTCCGGTCGCCCGATGGTGGTTTGGGTCCCGTAGGGATGCCGGGGGAACAACATTGTCCGCAGGGCCTGATGCACCTTCCGAAAGTCCTTATCCTGGTTCATGTTGAACTCCTCGTAGACGGTTTCCAGTTCGGTATGAAACAGCCGCAGTGCCACGTGCCGAAAGCGCTCCCGCTCCAACTTGACCCAACGCGCCAGCTCATTACTCGGAATGTCATTTACGTACACCGTTTGCTCTACCCAGGTGTAGGCGTTGGTGTTTTTAGCCCCAATGGCCGTCATCAGGCGGTCGTACTCGTTAGGGGCCACCAATAGTGCCGCTTGGTAGCTGAGTTCGTCAATTTTTTGGTACAATTTCGCGCGTTCCGCCTCGTCCGTTGTTTTACGGTAAACCTCGAATAAGTCCGCAATTTGTTCCAGGAGCGCACTTTCCTTTTCCCAGTCAGTCGTGCCAATCTGACTCGTCCCTTTGAAGAGCATATGCTCCATATAGTGCGCCAATCCCGTCGTATCCGCCGGGTCATATTTGGAGCCTACTCGAAAACAAATATTAGTGAAAATTCGGGGCGCATCCTTATTCACCGACAGGTACACCTGAAGGCCATTTGACAAGGTATAGTGTTGGAG
>JBCDIR010000804.1:0-1968 GCA_038748735.1 Bacteroidota bacterium
GCAAAAGGAACGCTATTGCCCGTATGTTGGTCCCAACGAACGGGAATGCGAACGTTGGAAAAGCCCGCTGCCAAATAAGCGTCGAAGTGCGATTCTTGTGCAGGACCATTATTCCAGCCGCCTTCCGTCGGTGGTTCTAGGGTGTTGCCCAAATTGATGCCGCGTCCCATACCCGCGACGGCTTCCGCAGGGGTGAGCTGGGCAAAAGAAGTAAGGGGAAGCGCGAAGAAAAGGAGTAGTAATAGTAGGTGATTCATAATCGTTTAACTTAGTACGTGTAGCATTTACACAAAGCTAACCCAATTTCTCGCGGATACAAGTATTTTATCACCAACTCACGCCAATCGTACAATAAAAGGTGCGGGGCTCCGAGGGACTAATACCCGGTCCCGGATAGCCGGTAGCGCGACGGGTGAAGTACTGCTCGTTGGTTAGGTTATTGGCACCCGCTTCTAACTTCAACCATTTCTTAAATTGATACGATAGGGAAAGATCCGCCAGCGCATAAGCCGGAATGCTACCAATGATTCCCCGCAGGTTATCGTTACGATCTCTGGGCGCATTGGTGGCGTCGGTGAACTGTTCGCTCAGATAAGTGAATTGCAAGGAACCCAGCAAGTTTTTCCAGCCGAAACGAAGGCCCGTTTTGAGGTTGACCAAGGGGATAAACTCCACTTGCTTACCTACGACGTTAGGAATTTCTGACCGAAAATATTCGGATTGCGCCACGGCGAGGTTGAGAAAATAATTCAATCGATATGGACTGGTACTCCCTTCCGTGTTTCGCTTGTGTAGCAGGTTCCAGTCGAATAAGCTTTCTAGCCCGAAAATGAACGCGCCGCCAATATTGCCCCGCCAGCGGACCAGTAATCCGGGTACTTCTACTTCTTCCCCCGCCGGCGTAATACGTGTCCGCGGCCGGATCACTTCGCCCAGGCGATCATCATAAAGCAGCCCGAAGGCATTGAGTTCGTAAACGAAAGCGTTGGTTTGGCCGCGAATGCCGACATCGGCGGTAAAGCCCCGCTCGTCGGAGATGTTCGGGTCAATTTGATCAGAAGGATTAACGATGCGGATGTCGGAGAAAGTGACGGAACGGAAATTTTGGGAAAAGTTGGCGTATATCTCCAATTCGGGGCGAGGTTGGTAGCTCATCCCCACTCCCGCCAGCAGGATGTTGCGGGCGAAGTCCTGTTGGTCAACAAACAGGCTGTCCCGAATGACGTTACCCGCTAGATCGCGGTCAAGCGAACGAAAAGTACCGTCACTACGCGTGCGGATGTATTCATAGCGCAGACCCGGCGTGATGGATAAGCGGTCATTTAAGTAAAAGATGTTTTCGCTAAACAGCGCCAGGTTGCGGTTAGGAAACTGAAAATCCGACTGAAAGGCGTAATTGCTGGTAAATTCCGTAGCTAGGCTGAAGTCGGCCGCACTGCTGTTGGTGCCCGGGCCTTGGAGGGCCGTGTTTTCTGAACTATACCATTTGCTACCAATAAGCCAAATAGCGCGTTTGCCGCCTAAAGTGTAGCGATGCAGCAGCCGCCCTTCCAAACCCCAGTTGTTGAACTCACCGATAAGCAAGTCTCGGGGAGAACTCAAGTCGTCCACTTGGCTCACTCGGTTGGTGCGAAAACCGACGGCTTTACGAGCGGCGTCGAGACCAAAGAATTGCAGACTGGCATTGGTAGCGCTGGAAAAGCGGTGTTCCAATCGTGCGGAGTACAGGAGCCAATCTACGCTGAACCAGTTGCGGGTACGGTTGCTGAAAGTCGGGTCCAAATCGAACTGGACGTCCGTCAGGCCACCCGCTTGTTGGGCGAGGTAGTATAGGTAGGTGAGTTCCGCCGTCAGCTGGGTCTTAGCAGACAACTGATAGCCAATGTGCGCGTAGGCATGGTGTGATTCAAAACCGGAATTGGGGCGAAAGCCATCCCCGCGCTTGTTATTATACTTACTACAATTACA
>JBCDIR010000805.1:0-1958 GCA_038748735.1 Bacteroidota bacterium
GATGGCCACAGTGGGTCCGTAGCGCCCCATGGTGATCGGGTAGAGCCGGTCGGTCGAGTCCTCGGGGCGCGCGATGTGGATCAGGCTGTCGGCGTCCATGTCGAAGGTGATGGCGCAGGCGCAGCGCGCGCCGTTTGGCCAAGTGATGGGGTTCTGGATCATGACCCCTCCAACAGCAGATGGCCGTCTTGCGTGGCCCAGCCCAGCGTGACGGTGTTTCCGGTCTCTAAGTTCAGATTGGCGAGCGCGCGTTCCTGTACTTGCACCTTGAGTTCGGTGCCGTCTTCGGCCTCCAGGAAGGCGGTGACCATGGAGCCGACGAACTCTTCCGATATGACCGTGGCGGACAGAGAATTCTCCCCCGCGCCCACCTGCATCATGTCCCCTGCCACAACTCGAAGCTCAACCGTTGACGCTGCTGGGCGGCAGTCACTGCCGTCTTAAATTTAGCGAAAGGAAAGCCATTAGTCCAATCTACATCATTATCAAGCGGCAACTCTTCCCAACACGGGATGTATACCACTTTCAGTGGAATAGCACTGGCCTGACAAGTTTGTTCCAAAAGCTCCAAATAGTCCAACGTACGGGCAATCATCACGTCACTTTCAGCGGTAGACGGAGCTTGCATCGTCAGGGTATTCCGCAACCCGTCCGGGTCATCTTTACGGGTTGGGCGAATGGTTTTTTTAACCAAAACTGCTAGATGAGACCGCTTGTAGAGCCAGGCCGTAATCCCCAATTTATGCACGGCGCGTTTCAGGGGACTGTAAACCGTTACGGGCTGTAATATGGAATCCTGCCCCTGTGCTACCCATTCGTGGGTTCGGTAGTTGAGGTGGAAACGGGAATTATCAAAAATGTCATTGAAATAGAGAAAGTAGATGACTTCGTCCACTTCTAGCGCTTGGGCGTGTCGCGCTACGGTCTTAATGACGTGACCCGTACCGTAAGCGGGAAAACCCGCGTTGAGGTATAATCGTTGGGGGTCGGTAGCCTGAATCTTAGCCAAAAAAGACTCCGCTTGCTCCACCCCCCAGCCGAAGGTGAAGGAATCGCCCACGGCCAGAACGCGTGGCTTATCCTTTTCCGCCGAAATATCCACTGGCATCCGAAAACCGTGATTGTTCAAATCAACTTGGTAAGTAAAAAACTGCGGAAAGCGTTCCTCGTGGTAGCTGCAATCGGGTATACCGTGGAAAGCTAACTCAGGGTCATTGGTAATGTACAGCGGAATGAGTTCCTGCGGTGCGAAAACACGTACGACGACCTCTCCAATCAGCAAGCTGATTCCTACGCTAAATCCTAGTAAAAGAAGCGTAAATAAACGTTGACGAGACTTGTTCATAATGTAAAATAAAGTAATACAGAAATAGGACTACTCACTCTACGGAATGGTAGTCTAAGGTGGAAGACTTGCTTGCTTAGCACTGGGAAAGGTGAGACGTGTATTACAAAGTGGATGCTGTGCTAAACGCGAGGAAAGCATCACAAAGATAAGGAAAGCTAGGTAAAAGTGTCCGGCAAAAACGTTTGAGCAAAATGATTGACTGTTTTTCGCGGAAAGATCACACATAATTATTTACATTGCGAACCTAACAATATAAGATACTACTCATGTTTTTTAATTCGCAAGGAAAAGCGGAAGTTACCTACGATGCCATCGTTGTAGGGTCCGGAATAAGTGGCGGTTGGGCCGCCAAGGAGCTGAGTGAAAAAGGACTCAAAACGCTCATTTTGGAGCGGGGCCGTGACGTCAAGCACGGCGAATACCCCACCGCTGGTATAGATCCCTGGGACTATCCCGCCGGGGAACGTACGCCGATTGAAGAAATTGAAAAACACTATCCCAAGCAAAATCGTACGGGATACACCACAATACCTACCCGCAAGCATTTTTTTGTAAAAGACAGCGAACATCCTTATACCGAAGTCAAGCGCTTCGACTGGATTCGGGGCTA
>JBCDIR010000806.1:0-1957 GCA_038748735.1 Bacteroidota bacterium
CACTCATCACCCACCACGCCTGGGCTAGGTCGTACTTGCGCTGCGGATGGGCGTCGATGAACGCGGCCAGTGCCGTATTGCTAGCGGCGTACGCGTGATGATCGCTTTGCACAATAGCCGCTTCCAGTGCCGGATGTTGGGCGGAAGCCCCAGCAAGACTGCCGAGAAAAAATATAAAAGTGAGGACGAAAGGCTTCATAAATCGGTTGGACGAGTATACTTTCCTCAAAAGTAGGGTAAGCGATTCAGAATATCAAATACTGAACCTTTCGTGCGGCGTGCTGTTGGTGGGAGGGAGTGTTAAACCGGAACACTTAAGTAGACTTTACAGGAGGTTCCTAACCAAAAAACTGCATCTCTATGCACCTACAAGCAGCCGACTTTTCCAGCATGGACGCTTTTTTTCGTCGTCATTTTTTCAATACTTTACCTGGGCCACGCAGTGTACACTTGTTAGGTACGAAAGGGCACCGGGGTACAGAAAATTTAGGCGTTTTTAGCTCCGTTGTTCATTTGGGGGCCTCGCCGCCGCACTTGGGATTCGTGCTACGTCCGTTAACCGTGCCACGGCATAGTTATCATCACCTTTTAGCGCAGGGTTACTTTACGCTCAACACCATTCACTCCGATATACTGCCCGCTGCTCACCAGAGTTCTGCTAATTATGCGTACGAGACTTCAGAATTTGCGGCTGTCGGCTTGACGCCCGAATACTCAGCAGCCGTTCCCGCACCTTACGTCAAGGAAAGTCGCATTAAGCTGGGCCTCCGCTTCGTCGAGGAGCATTACATCAAAGCCAACAATACCCGTTTCATTGTCGGAGAAGTTGTAGAACTTTTCGTGCCAGATCAGTTCGTTTCTGACGAAGGTTACGTAGACCATAACCAACTCGGTACGCTAGCCGTGACGGGCTTAGAGCAATATCATCAAGTGGAACAGGTGGCGCACTATCCCTACGCTCGGGTTAAGCAGTAGAAGTTAGTAGCTCAGGCCGCTTCGGCTGCGAGCACGGTGGCTAGCATATCCCGAATGTCGTCCGGTAAAGTGGTGGCCCGTGCAAAATCGGGGAAGTCCGTCTGGTACAAAGCCAGTTGGCCGAGCACTCTAGCTTTCAAGGCTTGCAGTGACCAGAGTAGCGACTGCATCGCCTGCTCCCCGCGTGGTGCTTTGGGGGTGAAAGTGAGTGCCAGTACCGATTTTTCGTGTAATTCTCCCGAAGTGGTCAGCCACTCCAGCGCACTTTTGAGCGCGGCGGGTAGATTGCAGAGGTAGGCCGGCGTACAAATGATCAGTAAATCTGCCGCGGCCACAGCTTCTTTCCAGGCCATCACGCTAGTAGGGTAGGGGATTTGGTCCGAGTCCGGGTGAAATAGGGGTAGCTCCCGTAGAGAAGTCGAGTGGTCCCACCGGTGGGCGGGGAAGCTGTGAGCAACGAGTTGCAAGAAGCGTTCAGTAGTCGAATCCGCACGGGTAGAACCACTGATAGTGAGGATGTTCATGTCGCTGGTTGGGTGCTTACGGTATCGCCCACGCTCAACGTATTGCCTGGCGCTCCTTCGTAGCAAGCGTTGAGACCAAAAACGATCTTTTTGTCCCGCATCCGGTGCTTCATCAGCTGGCGGAAAACGCGTGGGTCTTTCTCCCCCGTTGCGGGATCAATGGTGGTGATAATGCAACGCGCGCAAGGCTTCGGAACACGAAAAGACAGACCGTTAAGCGTCATTTGGGTCCACTCGTCTTCGGCGTAGGCTTCCGCACCCGTCACCACAATATTTGGACGAAAGCGCAGCATATCCAACGGCGCTCCGTAGTGCTCCGCCAGGGCAGTACGCGACGCTTCGTTCGTGATGAGGTAAGGGTAGCCATCGGCAAAACTTACCGTTTCACCCGCTTTGGCGTAGCGTGGGTCTAGGTCGCGTTGGGTAGCCTGATCCATGTAGACCAAACGAGCGTCTAG
>JBCDIR010000807.1:0-1954 GCA_038748735.1 Bacteroidota bacterium
CGGAAAGCCACCAATGTTCAGTAGCGGTACGCGTAAGTACTGCTTTAACCGATGCAACAAAACCGGAGAAGTGGTAATTACCGCATCGTGCCGGGGAAACAGCGTGCGTTCGGCCCTATCCATTATCCAGCCGGACAGTCTACGCCAGCCGTAGCTGTTTTCTTTTTGTGCGCGTAAGGTGAGTGGGTAATCCTCGTGAACATCACTGATGACCCGCTTGCCTTTCCGTTTTAGCAACCAGCCTAATAGGAGCAGTTCTGGATCGTGAAAATGATAGAGCGCCGCATCAATGGACAGGGCTTTTTGGTAGACCGCGTAGTGGTCCAGCGTGAGTCGGCGGAGCGTAGTCCGTCGCTGGCCTACGTCGTGGATGCGGATGCCGTGCTCCGCCGTTTCGTCCCCGAGGCCGTCGGCTACGATGAGGTGGACTTCGTAACCCGCCCGCGCTAAACTAGCGGCTTCCCGCACGAAAATCCGCAGATCTTTGCGGTAGTGCAACACCGAAACGTGACAAACTACGCCCTTGTACTTCTTCATGTCAACCAGTTCTTGATGGCTTTTGCCCAAGTGAACCAAAATGGAAAGTAGTTGTAATTCGTGACGACCTTGCCACCAAACTGCCGTTTGAAGTGTTGCAAAGTCGGCCGTTCGTCATAGCCGCCGAAGTCGAAAACTTCGTAACCGAGGTTTTGGAAATACCCAAAATCTAGTTCAAATAACAGTGCATTAGCTTGGCCACACAATCGCCGCATTCCCGTTCCGTTCTCAAAGCGGCGAAAAGTGGAGGCGTTGTATTCCAGTTTTACCTTCTTGGTAGCATGATCCAGCTGCACCACGTGCGCAGCTAATACGCCGTGGGTCTCGTCTTCGATAAAAGTAATGAGGTACTGCTCAGGAGATTTGGTAGCGAAGTGGCTCTCCTGAAGGTGAATGAGTCCCAACGCTTGCCAGATGGGAGTGTAAATGTCCAGAAAGCGGGTGAGGTCGTGGTTACGTATGATTTTAAAATCAAACTGCCGCGCCTTGCGAATATTTTGCCGCAGTTTGGGGGTATAGTTTCCCCAGCGCTCCTCCTCCGAGAGTGTCAGATCGACGTGGTAAGTCGTAAAGGGCTGGCGAACGTAGAATGGAAGGTGGCGTGCGCTGTCCGCTTGGATGTAGATATTACGCCAACTGAATCGCAGATCTGCTGGGGCCGGATATAAACACCAGTGCATCGGCTGTCTTTTCTCAATTAGCATACGAACGAAAAAATTTGTCGCTATTTAGGTGCGGTTACGCTAAAGATGTGGGCAATCGTTACCCCTGGCTCTCGGCTCAGCCGAGACCAGGTAGATAGACGCGAATATTTTTCAATTTTTCGTAAAGATAGCTCAATTTTGCGGCGATGGACACGCAGCAAGCATACCGTAGTTTACAACTCCAAGATTACCCCCATGCCCCCTGGTGGCTAGACCAAGTGAGTGGACCAGCGAGCTGGCAGTGCGTACAGACGGAGGATAAGGCGGGTCGCATCACGGGCCTTTTACCTTTCCAGATCAAGCGACGTTGGGGGATGTCCATGATTGTACCGCCAGCTTTGAGTCCTCGTTTGGGACCCATATTGTTTCCGGTGGCGGAGTTCGATATTCGTGCGTACCAGTCCTTTGCTTTTCGTACGTTGACGACGCTCAGTGAGCAATTGCCGCGAGTTGCTTACGCTCGGATTCAGTGGCCCTACGAATTGACGTACGGTCTCCCTTGGCAGCTAGCGGGTTGGCAACAAACGGTGCGCTACTCTTACGTATTAGATTTGCAGCAAACGAGCGAAACACCAGCACAACACTGGCGGAAGGACCAACGCCACCGCCTCCAACGCGCGCAAAAAGACCTCCAAATTCATCCGACCACGGACTGGCGACCCGTCTGGGAACTGCTCCAGGCTACCTTTGTGCGGCAGGGTAAGAATTTTCCC
>JBCDIR010000808.1:0-1953 GCA_038748735.1 Bacteroidota bacterium
CGTAACGGTTTATGAGCTGTTCCCAAATGGCTTCGAGGCGGGGCAGTTCTGTTTGGAAATTAGCGTCCGTCAACTCGTAGCCGTGGTGCATGTCAATGATAAGCTTTACGTTCTGGTTAGCGGCCCACTGTACCGCATCGTCCACCAAGCCAATGGCCGGGTGACTCATATCCAACGTATAAGGAGGAGACGTACTGGCAATGCGTTCGAAGGTGACGGGTAAGCGGAAAGCGTCTACGCCGAGATTGCGAAAATCAATGATCGTTTGCTCATTGTATTTATCCGTGTCGGGATAGGCATTGAACGGTATCAACCAGTAGGCGTCTAACCAATTCGACAGGTTGATGCCCCGGTTCATGCTATTGGCACGTTCCCAAGTAGTTAGTGAGGTGGTCACCCCCGTATTTTGGTTGAACAACTCTACTTGGTCAAAATACAGGGTACCTGTACCACTTTCTCCACCCGTAACGCTGAGGTAAATATCACCTACGTTAGTCAGGTCGAGACTGTTGCCGGCTTGAAAAGAGAGTAAGGGAATTTCCATGACCGTGTAGTTGACGGTTGGGCCAAAACCACTGATGGTGTTTCCCTGCCCAGCGGGGCTGTTGAGGCTGATCTCCAATCCCTGCGCACCACTCATGCCCCGGTACGCTATCCGCAAATGAGTAAAGCCCGAGAAATCCTCCCCCGTGCCGTTGCCCCAATTGTCCATATTCAACCCAACACCGGACCAAAAACTAGTATAACCGTAACTGAATTCATAGTGTTGATTACCCGAATGGGGCGTATTACTCGAAACCTCGGTGAGGGTGCCGTGCGCCGCCCAGGTATTGTCGATTAAAGTGGTGTTGTCGTCGTAAACGGTCATTTGCGCAGTAAGTAATGCTCCGCAAAAGCCGCACACTAGTGGGAGTAGAAGTAATTTTTTCATGTGAAAGTAGCTGTGTGTCAAGCAAAATCTATATCGGGCGGAAATATATTAAAATAATTACTATATTAAAAATCAAACAACTGTAATCTAGTAAAATACGTAGTTTTTTATTTAAAATATGTTCATGGTGATGTAGATACCGTATAAGGAGAAAGGGATAATGGAACAGGTTATGGAAAAATAAAAAGCGGAATTTATCCCTGGCAAACTCCTTCCGTAAGTCGCCCTCCGTTAATCAGCAGGTAGCGTCTTCTTAATTATCCGTATCTTCGCAGCGTATTTGATGACTCTCCTAGCGTTAGCAACCCCAGCCAAACCGGAGATTCCCATGAAAAATCACAATTTTGAAATTTACCGAATTCGGCTTCAACGATGAACTCCTCGACGGATTAGACGCGATGGGCTTTCAGGAGGCTACTCCCATTCAGGCGCAAGCCATCCCCGCCATTATGGACGGGAAAGACTTACTAGGGTGTGCTCAAACGGGTACGGGTAAAACCGCTGCCTTCCTCCTTCCCATCCTTGATCGTTATACCACCAATCCGCACGGCGGAACGGATACCCTCATTATTGGTCCCACGCGCGAGCTGGTCCAACAAGTAGATCGGCAACTGGAAGGCTTCTCTTACTTCACGCCCGTTAGCTCCATCCCCATATACGGTGGCCGCGACGGTCGTTCGATGGACCAAGAACGCAAGGCGCTCAAAACGGGTGCGCCCGTAGTGGTGGCCACGCCCGGCCGCTTGATCGCTCACCTGGATTTGGGGTACGTAGACTTTAGCAAGGTGCGCCACTTCATCCTCGACGAGGCGGACCGGATGCTGGATATGGGTTTCGTCCACGATATTATGAAAATTGCGGAGTTCTTGCCCAAGGAGCGGCAGACGCTGCTCTTCTCGGCTACGATGCCGCAAAAGATCCGCAAATTCGCCCGCGAACTCCTGCGGGGCGAACCCGTAGAAGTAAACGTGGCCGTTTCTAAACCCGCCGAGAATATCCTCCAAGCGGCCTACGAACTGGAG
>JBCDIR010000809.1:0-1951 GCA_038748735.1 Bacteroidota bacterium
GGAGCATACCTTGAATCCAGCCTATTACCTTCTGTTGACACGCCCAAAAGTAAAAGTTCAACAAGAACTCATTCATCGAACTACTCGCATCCGTACAACAACCGTTATGTTTGACCGTATTTACGTAGCCGCCACGAGCCAGCACGTTGGCAAAACCACCTCTACCCTAGGAATTGTAGCCGCCATTCGCAACCAAGGCTACAATGTAGGCTATTGCAAGCCGCTGGGACAAGAGTTCGTCGATCTAGGCGAGCTCAAAGTAGATAAAGATGCTCTACTGTTTGCCCGGACCATGAACTTTGAGCTGTCCGCAGAAAAACACAGCCCCGTGATTTTGGGACGGGGGGTGACGACCTCTTTTTTGCGTAATCCCGGCGATTATAGTTTCCCAGAGCGCGTTACGGCGGCCTCAAAAATATTGCAAGAGGAATACGATATCGTCGTCTACGAAGGCACGGGACACCCCGGTGTGGGCAGCGTGATTGATTTGTCCAACGCGGCAGTAGCCAAGATGCTGAACGCCTCCGTTATTATGATCGTCGAAGGCGGAATCGGTAATACCATTGACAAACTGAACGTCAATCTTTCGCTCTTTCGAGAACAAAACGTACCAATTGCCGGAGTCATCATCAATAAAGTGTTGCCCGATAAATCGGATAAGGTAGCGGAGTTGGTCGGTGGTAAATTAAAGCAGTGGGGCATCCCGCTTTTGGGCGTTTTGCCCTACGATAAAACCCTCGCTAATCCGATCATGGAAGGCGTCCGCATGGCCATTGACGGCATGGTGATTGTCAACGGGCATAAACTAGATAATACCGTCGAGAACATTGCCTCGGGTTCGCTCATCGAAAAGCGGGAGTTCGACGATTTGCAAAACCTCTTGCTCATTGTCAGTCACCGCCGCCTGGAAAGCGCCATTCGTTCCCTCCAGGAAATTGACCGCCAACATCCCGACCAAGACCTCAAATTAGCGGGTATCGTCGTCAACGGTGAGAACGACTTTATGAGCGAACTCCAGCGGGAGATTCCTTGTCAGGATTACATCACCTTTCACGAAATTCCGCTCATCGCTACGCAACTGGATACCTACGGCTCGGCGCTCAAAATCAGCCGCATGGAGGTCAAAATCAATACGCGTACGCCCTGGAAGGCCCGTCGGGCCGTGGAGTTGATCAAAGATTACGTTAATTTGGAAGGATTGTTTTAGCGACGACTCATCCACTTTAAATGATCTTTAACTGTTCGATTCTTTCGATTCGTCGAAATCCCGTGGATGTTCCCGTTCAGAGTTCCTATCTTTGGACTCGCAACTAAGACCATGGAAAACCTGCTACACCAAGACTGGCTGACCCGAATTCGCTCGGGGGATCAAAGGGCTTTACAAGCCGTTTTTGATCAGCAGTACGAGGCCGTTTGCCGGGCGATTTTCCGCTTTGTTCAGGACCCTGGTTTGTCGGAAGATTTGGCCCAAGAAGTCTTCGTCCGCTTCTGGGATAAGCGCAATAATATCCAAATAGATTCTAATCTATCAGCTTACTTACGGCGGATGGCCGTGAACGAGGCACTGGGCTACTTACGTAAAAAAAGCCGCTTCGTGGCTGATGAGTTACCCCTTCACCTACCGGGTAAACAAGCGGCTTCCGCCGACGAAGCGCTCGCCAATCAGGAGTTGTCCCAGCGTATTCAGCACGCCGTTGCCAGTCTTCCGCCGCGCTGCCGTGCCGTTTTTCAACTCAGCCGTTTTGAGGATAAAACCTACCAGCAAATTGCGACCCACCTCGACATCTCCCCCAAAACGGTCGAAAACCAGATGGGCAAAGCCCTCCGTATTCTCCGCGAAAAACTGGGGGATTATTTGACGATATTATTGTGATGGGTACTTCTGCTGGCGGCGTCGTGGCCCCCCGTTCAATTGGGAGAGCTATTCCCATCGACAAAATGGAAATGCACC
>JBCDIR010000810.1:0-1930 GCA_038748735.1 Bacteroidota bacterium
CTGCAAATGATAGCACGCCTACCGGAAGGGTACCGGGTTGTATTTAATCTGTACGCCATTGAAGGGTACAGCCACCGCGAAATTGCCGAACTACTCAACATCAAGGAAAGTACGTCACGCTCGCAGTTGGTAAAAGCCCGGAAAATGTTACAAGCCCAATTGGATAAACTGCAACGCATAGCCGTATGAGTGAGCGTCACCCGCTAGATCAGCTTTTTCACGACCAGTTAGCCGGTTCCTCGGCTGCTGTTCCCGACGATATGTGGGAGCGTATTCAGCGCGCTCGCCCCCCTAAGCGGCGGCCGCCCTACGGGCGTTGGTTAGGCTTGGCACTTGTATTACTCCTGGTGTCTGGTGCTACGGCTTACTGGTGGCAAAATAATGCGTCTGCCCCTACGCTTGGCCAATTTGAAGTAGAAACACCCGTACCTAGCGCCGCCACGGCTACCGAAGCGACCATCCGCACCAGTCAGGAAGCAAGCGCCGATGCGCCAGTAGCCGAAAACGAAACGACCGTGACTTCGGTAATCTCTACAGAGAAGGTCACTACCGCAGCAACGGCCACCCCTAGTACTGCGCGTGACGGGGCACCTTTCACCACGGCTCAACCCACAACAGATGTAACTACCGTAATGGCTACTCCTACGACTGAAGCCATTTCAGGAACAAAAGTAACGGACGTACCGCAGGAGCTAACGACAGTACTCGCCAACCGTTCTGATGAGGAATCATTCCCCAGCAAGGACGAACCCCAAAAAGCCTACGGTCCGCACCAGCGCCGTTCTACCAAGCAAGCAACGGCTATGCTACCCAGTCGGTCTTACCAATTGACGTCGGCTACCGACATCAAACTCTTTGCGAACCACGCACCGCGTTGCGCCAAATTTACGGGTTCGCTATTTCACGTTGACGTGGAACTGCTCGGAGGACCCGCTTACGCTCACGCTCAGTTGACCGCCAAAACGGGAGAAAGTCAGAATTACCTACGACAGCGCCGTAACAGCGAAAGCCCCCGCGTCAGTTACACGACTACCTTACGCCTAGCTGCTACCACCAAATCGGGACTCGGTATTCGCTCTGGTTTAGCGTATACGCAGATCAACGAGCGTTTTGAGCACGAAGTAGGAAGCCGCATGAACATTGAACTCATTACACATCCTGATGGACAAGTCACCCGGGATACTACTTACCAAGACAGTTACGTAGAAACGACGAACAACCGACTTCGACTCGTAGAAGTCCCTGTTTTATTAGGCTACCAAAAACAAGTTGGAAGATTACGCGTAGGCGCGCAAGCGGGTGCGTATCTCGGTCTGCTCTTTGACGCTACTGGTCGCACCTATTCTCCCGCTTCGGGCGAGCCGATTGCGCTGGGTCAAGAAGGAGAAGCTAACGTTTTACCCGTATTTAACCAACGGGCCACGGCAGCCCTGTACGGCAGTATGACCGTAGCGTATAACCTCGCTAGCCGTTACAGTATCATCGCGGAACCTTACTTTAGAACTCATCCCCGCGTGCTGAGTACGGATGGCTACGATCTCGAACAAAACTACTGGATGGCGGGCTTGCAGCTTGGTCTGCGGATGCGTTTGTAGTTTTTGGTTTGTTTTCTTGGTGTCCAATCCGTGAGAATAGCTTACCTTTAGAGGCATGACCATTCGTCAGGGCCTCAATAGTTTACTCCATCTCTTTTATCCAGAGTTGTGCCTCGCGTGCGAGCGCGACCTTCCCGTGCGGGATACTATCCTTTGCCCCACTTGTGCCTACGAGTTACCACTAACGGAGCAGTGGAAACAAGTTGAAAATGCGTTCACCGAAAAATTTTGGGGCCGAGTACCCATCGAAGCCGCCGCCGCGCTGTACTTCTTCTCGGCAGGTGGACGGGTACGCCACCTGATTCATCAGTTGAAGTTTCATCGTCAGGAACACA
>JBCDIR010000811.1:0-1927 GCA_038748735.1 Bacteroidota bacterium
CGGGCACCTCGCTATTAGACTTATTCAACCAGAGCCTCAAATGGCTACGAACGACAACTCCGAGGAGGTACGACGATCAGCGAAGCTAAATTTTATCCTGTGCGGCGTTAAAAAGCCTCGCCGATGCTTGGGCATCGCCTACGTTTTCTTCCTCGTTCAGAACAAAATTTGTTGCGCTTTCGCTCATTCATGCCCGGCTGAACAAGTCTATTCTAGGTCCGTAACCATTAGCCTAATAAACACTCCCCTCAGCAGCTAAGATCAACATTTTGGCAAGTTGCGTACCGATTTCCGGCAACTACTTGCGTTATTTGCCCGTATAAACCCAAAAACGAAAGTCAACCCATGTTATATCGTGCTTACTGGCCGCTACTGCTCCTGTTGCTGCCGCTTTTTACCTTGGCGCAATCTTCACTGTACCGGGATGCGCAACTGGTAGCCGAATTTCTTCGCGCTGCCCCGCAACCCCGCCTAACGTTTGAGCTAGTGGACGATGCCGAGGCGCGCGTCAACACTAGTTTGGAGTGGCGTACGCTGAGCAGTGCCACTTACCGACCCCAGCCCAATACCTTTTACCTACTGGCGGCTTCGCAGGCGGATACGGCCAATCGGCTACGGATCGAACTGGTGGATACGACGATCATCGTACAGCCGTTCGATACGGTCTATTTGCGGTACAACGCCACCTCCGTTCACATCAATCACGCTGGGGCGGAAACCGCTAAAATTTACTGGAATACCCCCGTTTTTGAGTCCGACGACGTTAAACGCCGGGAGGTCTTCAAGCGCCTGGCTTTTCACAGCGATTTTGACAAAATTAAAGATCCGGGCTACTTATTTGAGTTGGAACGGACGCTCAAAACCTTTCGCAGCAACCCTTTCGTACCCAAGGCGTGGTATACGAATCCCCACCTGGATTTGGCGGTACTGGGGGACGAAATACCTACCATTAACGCTAATTTTCAAGAAAGTAGCTACCAAGGACTATTCTACGAAGCGTACCCCTGGCAACGGCTGCTCAACGGGGATTCCGTCTTACAGCAACAGCAAACCGTATCGTTCGAAGACCTGAGTTCCAGCTACCGCCAGCCCATCGTGACGGCGCAGCGCGCACTGGATGTATCGAGCGACCGGATCAATCAGACCAGCCGCGAGCGGGGACTGCTCGACGCGCGGACCGTAGCCGTGGGCCTTTCGGATTTTATTGCGGAACGGGCACAGGAGGAACTTAATTTGACGTTTTTCCACCGTTTTAAAGAAAACCTAAGCGAGCCATCCGAGTTGACGATCCTCTTTCCCAATACGCGGGATTTGCTGCAAAAGTTTGAAATTTCCAATTACAAAACGCTCCTGGCTAACGCCCGCGAGAGCTTCACCGCTGATCTGAAGAACCTGGGGGTCCACTTCCCCGAAATCTTGACCTTGCCGACTTACCGCAAGTTGAATAACGACCCCAATGTTTACAATTTATCACTGATTTACTCCATCGCGGACATGGCCTACAAGGATTATTCGATTGAGAATATCCTGCTGGCTACGCACCAATTATTAGCCGAAAGGCAAGAAAACTTACAGAAAAGTATCCATCAGCAATTGGTGGATTCCTTGCTCAGTGAGCAACTGCTCGTTGGGCGTAGCACACCTGCACCGATTATTATTGATAGCGCAGAGCATATTCAATTACTACCGGCGGAGGTGTTAACAACGATCAAAACCCAAACGATAGAATTTATTGATTTGGTTCAATCTGTTTCCAATGACTTGGAAAGTTACGCTAGCGATCTGCACGACTTGGCCGCAGTAGAACGTCAAAATTCCGAGGATATGTACGAGCGAGCTGGCTTCGAACTGTTTGACATCACTTACGACTTCCGTGAACGGGCCCGGCAGCGGTTTGTGGAGACCAGCAACCTGTATTACAATTCAG
>JBCDIR010000812.1:0-1923 GCA_038748735.1 Bacteroidota bacterium
GCAAATTTAAAAATGAAAAAACTTAAAAAAAATAACTTTGTTTAATATTTAAGACACGGTTGATAGACAAACAACTAATTGATAAGAGTAATATTGGAGAACCCTCACACGATCCCCAAAACCGCCGACAAAGCCGAAGCCAAACCCAAAAAGCTCAAAAAACCACAGATGTCCGTCACCGTGGTCAGGATGATGGAAGAGGAGGTCGCCGGGTCCTGACCGATTGCCTTCAGGCCAATGGGGATAACGGCACCCGCAAAGCCCGCAATGACCATCGAAATAATCATGGAGATGCCGATCACCAGGGCAATACCGAACGAATCGGCCCAGAAGAAGACCACAATACCCGTCGTGATGGCAACGGCGATACCATTTAGTAAGCCAACGACTAGTTCTTTTTTGGCGACTAACGGCCACTGCCCTATTCGGATTTCCTTCAGGGCGAGGCCCCTAATGGTTACCGCTAAGGCCTGGGAACCCGTATTGCCCGATTGGCCCGCTACTACGGGCAGGAAAATAGCCAAAATGGTGATTTGGGCAATGGTCTCTTCAAAAAAACCGACGACCATCGACGCTAGAAAAGCCGTCACGAGGTTGATTTGCAGCCACGGCAGACGTTTACGCACGGCAAAGGACGCCTTGGACAGCGCGTGTTCCTCCTTGCCCGCACCGAATAGCGTCTGTAAATCACCGCTGACCTCTTCGCGGGAGGCGGCCAGGAGCGTATCGTTGCGGATGATACCCAGCAAGTGGTTGTGAATGTCTACTACGGGCATCTGTAACAGGCCGTGCGTCTCAATACTCGCCAAAACTTCCTCTCGGGTGGCCATGGCAAACACACTGGGGGCTTGGTACATCAATTCTTCTAATCGCTGCTCCGGCTGCGCGATGGCGATGTAATTGACTGGAACCCTCCCGATGAGTTTATGGTCTGGGTCAATGACGTAGATCGTGAGGATCCGTTTATCACCTAACTTGCGTAGTTTGGTTAACGTGTCCGCTACGGTATCCTCTTTGGTACAACTAAGCAGCAGGGTCTCCATCAAAAAGCCAGCGGTATCCTCGTCGTAGCTCAGGAAGTCCTGTATCTCGCGGGCCGTCATCTTGGGCAGCAGCGTCAGCTTTTCTGCTACTGCGCTGCGGTCTAATTTTGACAGTACGCGCGCGGCTCTATGGGTGTCGGATTTGGTGAAAATTTTTATGAACAAATCTTCACTCAATAAGGGGAAAATGTCGACGAGTACGTAAGCAGAAAACTCGAAGAACACTTCCTGAGCGGTTGTCTTCGGAGCAGTTTCCAAAAAAGAAATCAGCTCACCGTACTCCTTTTTTTCGAGTTCGTTGGCGATCTCCGCTGGGGATTGTGCCGAGAAATCTTGGTTTGACATATGTTATTCCGTAAGTATTACTTCCTAAAAGCAGTGGCTCATCTTAAAGTTCGTACGCTCAGCGTTGATCTTTCCTAGTGAACGAGGCTTTCCAACCATTATCGCAAGCCTATCCGCACGTACTTGATCGTCTTCTGGTCCCGCAGGTGCATATGTTCGTAGTAGGTTTTAAATTCCAGTTCTGGCATCACGAGTGCTTCACGGTAGATGTCGTCCTGGTCCAGGAGGATGTCGGCGTGGGGGTAGTTGGGGAGCACTTCCTGGGTGTAGGCGTGCAACTCGGGCGAGTCTGTTTTGAGGTGGATGAGTCCACCACTCGGTAAAATTTTGCGGTATTCCTCCAGGAAGCGGGGGCTGGTGAGGCGGCGGTTTTCCTTACCGCGTTTGAGGAACGGATCGGGGAAGGTGATCCAGATTTCGGCTACCTCACCCAGCTCGAAGAAATGAGCGATTTGTTCGATGCGGGTACGCAGGAAAGCCGCGTTGGTCCAGTTGTTTTCTAGCGCTTGGCGTGCGCCTTTCCAGATGCGTGCAC
>JBCDIR010000813.1:0-1916 GCA_038748735.1 Bacteroidota bacterium
GTAGTATTTTTCCCGCGCTTGCCTTCGATTTTAACCCGGCAAAACAGCAACGTACGGACGTTTACCAGCAAAATCGCTACGGTGTGTGGCACATCATTGGCAACGTCGAAGAACTCCTTGACGATGGCTCCTCTATCGGCGGTAGTTGGCACTCGCTGCCCAGCGAAGCTACCCAAGTTAACCAGCACCAATTACCCGATCCCCGCGTCGGTTTTCGCTTGGTTATGGTGAAAAACTAGGTTTTATAGCGGTGTTGGATTAAGCTGTACTGCTTATCTTCGCCCCATGCAAAAAACCAACTTTCTTTCTATTCTTTGGAAAGGCGCAGCCATGGGCGTAGCCGAGACCGTCCCCGGTGTTTCCGGTGGCACCATCGCCTTCATTACGCGCATTTACGAACGACTACTCAAAAGTATCCGCAGCTTCGGGCCGGAGGCCATTAATGCTTGGAAGACCAACGGTTGGTCGGGTGCTTGGCGCGCCATTGATGGCAATTTTTTGGTGTTCCTTTTCGGGGGTATGGTGCTGGGGATTGGTCTGGGCGTGTTCGGGATGTCGTATTTATTGGATACCTATCCGTTACCCGTTTGGGGGTTCTTTTTTGGACTGATTTTGGCCTCAGCGGTCTACATTGGGCGGCAAGTGACGGATTGGTCCGTAGGGAAGGTCGCGGGCTTAGCTGTGGCTGCTGCGGTTGCTTATTACGTCACTATCGCTACACCGGCGCAGGGGAGCGAATCGTTGCTTTACGTCTTTGCCTGCGGGGTAATTGCTATTTCGGCCCTGATGTTGCCGGGTTTGTCGGGTAGTTTCATGCTTTTGTTACTGGGGATGTACCAATTCATCCTCCACGATACGCTCAAAGAGGGTATTTTAGAAGAACGTAGCCTAGCTTCCGTCCTTATTTTGGCCGTCTTCGGTTTGGGGTGTTTGGTGGGGGTGCTCACCTTCTCGCGGGTACTGTCCTGGTTGTTCGACAACTACCGCAACTTCACGCTGGCTAGCTTGACGGGGTTTATGCTCGGTAGCCTCAATAAAGTCTGGCCCTGGCAACAAGTACTCGACACCCGCATCAACAGCAAAGGTGAAGAGCAAGTCCTCTTTTCGGATAGCGTACTGCCTATCACTTTTAGCCAGTTATCAGATAATTTCCTTTACGGTAATGAACCCCAAATACTAGCCGTCAGCATTGCTATGCTCGTCGGTTTTGGCCTAGTTTTCGCCATTGAGCGAGCTGGGAGTAAATAAAAATACCTCGCTGGCTCTGCGTCCTCTGTGTCTGCTCCGTGTGCTCTGTGTAACCCGAAGCCGTAAAGTACGTCATAACAGCAATTAAACCGATTGTCGTGGTGTGTAGCTACGATGACGTAATGCTTGTAAATATGCCTCGTTTCGGCCTCATTGGTTACCCCTTATCCCACTCTTTCTCCCAACCGTACTTCACCAAGAAATTCGCAGAACTGGGCTTGTCGGACACCCACCGCTACGACAATTTCCCACTGGCTAATATTGACGAATTTCCTCAATTGCTTGCCGATCATCCCGATTTGGTCGGTATCAATGTGACCATTCCCTACAAAGAAGTCATTATACCGTACCTCGACATACTGAGTGTGGACGCAGTGTTCATCGGTGCCGTCAACACCATCGAGCGTACGCCCGAGGGCAAGTTACGGGGGCATAATACGGATGTTATCGGCTTTAGCGACAGCCTGCAGACGTTTTTGTCGGCCAATGGCGGTCCTGCTCAACGGGCGCTTATTCTCGGAACGGGCGGTGCAGCTAAGGCGATTGCCTCGGTATTGGATCAAAAAGAGGTAGTTTGGCAATACGTCTCTCGGCGTGCTAGCGTGCGGCATTTGACTTACGCAGACTTGGACGAGTCATCATTAAAATACGCAGATTTGATCGTAAAC
>JBCDIR010000814.1:0-1915 GCA_038748735.1 Bacteroidota bacterium
CCACGTAATGCGCTAAAAAGTCAAAAACACCTGGCTCTACCAACCAGTAGCGTTTGCGTCGTTCCCAGATATCGACGGAGCACCAGCGTTCGCGTAGACCAATTTCTTGGGCGAGCAGGTTAAGTGCTTGTTGGAGCGGCTCGTGAGGAATGTAGCCATCGGAGGGGCTACCGAGATCGAGGGTGTAAACGCTGCTGCCAGCGGTGAAGAAGTGCAGCGTATAGTAGAAATAATTGTTGCGCTTCTCTGCCTTGACGTGAAACGTCAGTGGTTGCTCCGCAACTCGTTTTAAGTTAGCAGAAAAATCCTGGAGAATACTGACGAAGGGGAGCGGTTTAGTCCAAGATTTCCAGTCAAAATAAGTGTGGGGAATAGTGCGTTCCGCAATACGATCAACCAGGAAGATTTTTTTGAAGGGATGAAAAAATACGGTACTTCCGGTATACTCGCGGAGGTAAATGGACCGAAAATCTGCGTATTTAGTGGCATCGACAGAGCCAACGTAGGCGAAGGCAGCTTGAATGTTAACGTAACTGGGGCGCAGTAGCAGATTGCGGTTGTAGGCGGCACTTTCGGCGATGTAGTCGCGGCCCGAACCTTGTAGCAAGTGCGTTTTGTGATCTTGTAAATACTGGTATACCCACCGACGATCTTCCGGCGAAAGGTCTTGCCGGACGATGGGTTCCATACCGCTCAGGCGAAAATTTTGGTAGCGAATGGAATCCATGTTTTTTAAAAAATCCACGCCGCCGAGGAAGGCTTCGTACCGCTGGGCACCCCCTTGGGAGTAGCGACTGGCCGTATGCTTGCGGAGGGATTGCAGCAAATCCTGTGCTTGCGCTTCCGTCAGGCAGCGGCAATTGATCAGAAGCGCGGTTAACGTGCTCGGGTAGGCAAAATTGTAGTGCAACTGCCGGTAGCTTTCCAGCGCTAGCCGCATCGGGAGCCACCTGAAAATATTTAGCCAGAACGGGTAGGTGATACTTTTCGACTCCAGTCGGTTCGGTTTGGCAGGCTAGAGTGGCGAAAAGTAGACAGCTGAGGCCCAGCCCAGTAAGGAAACGAAGCATAACGAGCTATTTATCTGACCGTAAAGGACGATAAAATGGCATAGAATGGATAATCTTGCCGCGAATTTACTAGGAGAAAGCTCTTATTATGTCTTGAACCTATGAATAGCAATACATACAAAACCCTTACCTTTGCGCCCTGAAATTAAAAACAACTTCTTCATGTATCGTACACACAATTGCGGAGAACTCCGCATGGACCACGTTGGACAGACCGTTACCCTCAGCGGATGGGTACAAGTAGGCCGTGATTTTGGCGCGCTGACTTTTGTCGACTTGCGCGACCGCTACGGCATCACCCAATTGGTTTTCGATAGTGAAGATAATGCCGATTTGTGTGCGCAAGCCCGCAAATTAGGCCGCGAATTCGTCATCAAGGCGACGGGCCTCGTACGCGAACGCACGAATAAAAACCCTAACCGCGCAACGGGCGATATCGAGATCGAAGTACGGGAGATGAGCATCCTCAATGCGTCCAAGGTACCGCCGTTCACCATCGAAGAGGAATCCGATGGCGGGGACGATCTGCGGATGAAGTACCGTTACCTAGACCTACGCCGGGGACCGTTGCAACGTAATATCCTATTCCGCTCGAAGTTGGCCATCGAGACTCGTAAGTACCTCGATAGCATCAACTTTGTCGAGGTTGAAACGCCTTTCCTCATCAAGAGTACGCCCGAGGGCGCACGCGATTTTGTGGTGCCTAGCCGGATGAACCCGAATGAGTTCTACGCGCTGCCGCAGAGTCCGCAGACCTTTAAGCAAATCTTGATGGTGGCGGGTTACGATCGTTATTTTCAGATTGTGAAGTGCTTCCGCGATGAGGACTTGCGCGCGGATCGCCA
>JBCDIR010000815.1:0-1912 GCA_038748735.1 Bacteroidota bacterium
GGCCAACTCGCCCACCGCGACTCGATGGGCCACGCCTCGGTCCTGACCGCCGGCGGACTGCAGAAACAATAACGAAGTGACCAGTAACCAAGGTGGCATTGGATTTAAGCGCATAGGGATTTGGGTTTGTAAACGTAGCCCGTTAGATTTGTTGCAAATATAGGTACTTATGCAAACTGTTGCGGTTATTCCTGCTCGTTACGCGTCTACCCGTTTTCCGGGTAAACCGCTCGCTTTACTGGGCGGTAAGCCTTTGATCCAGTGGGTCTACGAAAATACGCAGCAGTGTCGGGTCATTCAACAAACGATTGTCGCTACGGACGACCAGCGTATTGTCCAAGCCGTACGTGCGTTCGGCGGCGAAGTAATCGTTACTCGCCCCGATCACCCAACTGGCACGGATCGCATCGCCGAAGCCGCCTCCCAACTCAAGGCTGATCTCATTGTCAACGTTCAGGGCGACGAACCTTTTGTGAAAACGGAGCAACTCGAACAGTTAATTGATTTCTTCCGAGATGATCGAATAGACATCGCTACGCTAGCGCATCCGCTGCGGACGCAAGCCGCTATTTTTGACCCCAACGTAGTGAAAGTCGTTAGGGACACGAGCGGAAGAGCATTGTACTTCAGCCGCGCCCCCATCCCCTATCTGCGGGATACGCCCCCAGAAAACTGGGCAGCAGCGAAGCAACACTTTCAGCATTTGGGTATCTACGCTTACCGCAAAGTGGTCCTGTCCGCCATTACTCAATTGCCGCCTAGCCACTTGGAACAGCACGAGTCCTTGGAACAACTACGTTGGCTACAAGCGGGCTACACCATTCAGGTGGGACACACGCCCTTCCGCTCCATCGGTGTGGATACACCCGCAGATCTAGCGGCAGCTGAGCAATTATTAGCCCAATAACGCATTACTTGCCCGTTCCTTCTTCTTCTTTGGTTTTTTGCTCCAGCAAACGCTCGAAATATTCCTCCAACTGTTCCGCACCGAGGCGCTTAGAAATAATCTTCTTATCCTGGTCCAAAACGTAGATTTGCGGCGTAGTTTTCAGATCGTAGCGCTGCATGAAGCGGGAACGCCCGAAAGGATCTACCACGTGAATCCACTCCCCAATTTCGTTCTCTTCGATATAATCCCAGCATTCGGGTACTTCGTCGCGGAGCTTGGCACAACCGGCAAAGATTTTCACCCCGCGATCTTTATACTTATCGTAAAATTCTTTCAGGTGGGGCGTTGACTTTTTGCAGTGGCCACAGTCGTAGCGCCAGAAATAGAGTACCGTATAGGGAGATTCTACTTCGTGCAAACTGATCTTTGAGCCATCTTGGCGCTGCATCTGTACGTCGGGAGCCGTCCGACCAATGAGTAAGGGGCGCAGACGATTGGCGTTGTCAATGATCTTCGTCAGTTGCTCTTCTTCCGTCCAGGGAGCTAGTCCTTTGGCGTAGTATTCGTCTACCAAGTGAACGTACACAGCGTCCATACCCACAAATTTCGAGGCGGCGTAGTCGTTCAGAAAATGAATCAGGTAATACTTGAAGTTGTCCTCACTCGGCTTCATTTCTGACAATACGTAGTCAATGGCTTTGCTGATGGTATCGGGATGCTGCACTTGCAATTTTTTTACAAAATGCTCTACCTGCTGAAAGAGAAACGGCGTCCGCATCATGCGAGAATCCGCTAAATCAATGTGATCGAAGTAGTGCCGCTGCATCCAGCGCCACCTTTTGGTATTGATTTCCTCGGGCGTACCCGTAAATTCGGGGGTGTCCAAAGGCAGGTTCGCCTTAATGATAGCGGCGGGTAGCGTGCCGGGATATTTTTCCACGTACCGCTTTTGGTAGGCTTTTACTTCTTCTCCCAGGCCGTTCAGTTCTTCTGACAGCGCCTCTTTTTCGGGGCCGTCGGCCA
>JBCDIR010000816.1:0-1912 GCA_038748735.1 Bacteroidota bacterium
GAATGGTTTTCTTTAGTAACTCCCGTACGGGTAGCTGATGTTCGGTAAGGTTTACGAGGCGAACACCGTAGGCTACTTTCGACGTTACAAGGGCATAACCAAATAAGTTAAAACCATGCAAGGAAAAACAATCATCATTACCGGAGCAGCGGGCGAAATTGGTTTTGCTACCGCCAAACTATTCGTAGAAGCAGGTGCCAACGTTATGCTTGTTGATATAAACGAAGACGCACTTCAGCAAAAGGCTAAAGCACTAAACAATAGCGAACGAGTAGGCTACCAAAAAGCGGACGTCACTCGGGCCGAAGACGTTCAGGCGTACGTAAAAGCCACTACCGATCGTTTTGGTGGTATTGATTTATTTTTTAACAATGCCGGTATTGAAGGGGACGTGATGCCCATTCACAAAATGGACATGGAGAACTTCGATCAAGTGATGCAAGTCAATGTGTACGGCGTAGTATTAGGCATGAAATACGTCATGCCAGCTATGAATGACGGCGGCAGTATTGTCATTACCTCATCCGTAGCGGGACTGCAAGGTACCCCGGGGATGTTGCCCTACATTACGAGCAAGCACGCGACCATCGGGATCATGCGGACAGCAGCACTGGAAGGGGCGGAGCGAGGTATCCGCGTCAATACCGTTCACCCCGGCGTGATCGACAGCCGGATGATGGAAAGCCTGGAGGCGGGACTGGGCGAAGATGCCAAGGCCGTACGCAAAAGCTTTGAGCAACAGGTTCCTTTAGGACGCTACGGTCAGGAACAAGAAGTGGCCCAAACGGTCTTCTTCCTACTAAGTGACAAAGCGGCTTACACGACGGGCAGCACTTATGTGTTGGACGGTGGGCTACTAGTATAAACTATTTGTTTGACTTGCTGGTATTTTTTACCTATTTTTGTTCAAAAGCCAGGTATGACGTACCGCAAGGGTAGGGGAGCGCAAATTAATCCGACCTCCAAATACGAAGCGTATGATTACGATGCTACTTCCGATTTGGAGGCGGAGTTCCCTACTGATTTTATTGAGGTACACCCTAAGACCATCCTCAACAAAGTTGATAGCCCGGACATTGGCTTTTCCGTGTCTCTGAATCCTTACCAGGGTTGTGAGCACGGTTGCGTGTATTGTTACGCACGCGAAACACACCCTTACTGGGGGTACAGCGCGGTCATCGACTTTGAGCGAAAAATATTGGTCAAGAAAGACGCGCCACGGTTATTTGAACAGACTATCAAGAAAAAATCTTGGGACACGATACCGCTGATGCTTTCTGGCAATACGGATTGCTATCAGCCCGCAGAGCGGGAGTATGGGTTAACGCGGCAAATTTTAGAAATTTGTTGGAAATACCGTTATCCCGTTAGCGTTATCACCAAAAATAGTCTGGTGCTGCGAGATTTGGACATTCTCAGCGACTTGGCCAAAGAAGGTCTCACGCACGTTTCTATTTCTATCACCAGCCAGGATGAGGAGGTACGCCGGGTGCTAGAGCCCCGAACGGCTACTGCCAAACAACGGTTTCACGCCGTGCAGCAACTGAGCGCTGCGGGTGTTCCCGTCAATGTGATGATTGCGCCCATTATTCCAGGACTAACGGATCACGAAATTCTTCCCATTGCCAAGGCCGCCAAGGAAAATGGGGCCATCAATATCGGTTATACCCTGGTGCGTCTCAACGGAGATATTGGAGCCATTTTTACCGATTGGGTACAAAAAGCGATGCCGGACCGCGCCGACCGTATCCTCAACCGTATTCGGGACTGTCGGGGTGGAAAACTGGAAGAACGTCGCTTACGCCGTCGATCGGGCTGAGTACGGTGGTACGTTGCTGGCTGAGCTCGGCGAGGTTGACCTGCGACTGCTGCGAGGCTTTTTGGGCTTCGAGCGATCGTCGGCGGGGACCGA
>JBCDIR010000817.1:0-1898 GCA_038748735.1 Bacteroidota bacterium
AAACAAATGTAGGTGCATTCATTCGGAGGGAAATGACCGGAAAAATAAAAGTTAATCGTTTAAGTTTCTAAATAGGCTGGATAAGTCTACGTTTGTCTCAATTTCCCAACTGGCGCGTAATTCTTCTAGGGACTGAATACTGACGGGTTCGGGTTGCTGTTTTTGATCAAAATTACCCGTATCCCAGCGGGCGTTGCGATTTTGATCCAGAATCACCGCTAACTGATACTCACCGGGCGGCAGCCCCGTTAGCTGTTGGTCATAAGTTAGCTGTCCTGTCAGTACAAACTCGCCGACGGGTGGCTTGCTACCCGAGACAATGCGGATCAGGTAGTTCGCCGTAGAATCGGTGGTTTCAAATAGAAGCTTCATTGTACCGAAGCGCTTCTCTTCGCTGACGCGCCATTTGGTGTTCAAGCTATCTACACTGGGGACTTGCCAAATATCCGTTAGCCCACCGGGCTGAATCAATAATTGGTAAGTGCTGTTGGGAATCCAATTGTGCGACAGTAAAAGCTCGGTACTGTCTTCAGGATTGAGTTGTAGACCCCGCAACAAAATTTTTTCTTTCAACGTATCCCGCGTAATGGTCCATAAACTAGTGTCAACTCCAAGGAGTGGTCGACTGGCACGGAGGACGATGTTTCGACGTGGATAAATACCCGCGTTGCCCGTAGCGGGGGGCTTAATGGTGAGCGCCGCGAGTTTATCCGCAGCACTAGCTAAACGCGCAGGACGCAAGCGGAACGTATCCACCCAGGTAGTATCGTGTTGAAGATACAACGTGTCACGTTGTTCACTTTGGTACCACAGCAAGAGCGAATCCTTTTCGTACTTAGACTGAAAATGCAAATCGCTTTCCCAACTAATACGGTCCAGCGGGTTGGTGTTGAAAGTAAGGCTGAGGAGGCCAAAACGGCTGCTGTCCACATCGTTGAGCTTTAGTGGTAGCTGCTCGGTGAAGAGGCGTAAATTCAGATAAGGCGTAGTATCCGCATTGATGGTGATGGGGTCTTTGAGGAAACCAATCGGCTCCGTGACCTGACTGAAGCGGTAATTCGCGTCAGTATCCTTCAGTGCCGTCACCTGAAATTGGCCCGGGCGGATGTTGGAGATCAGGAAGTTGCCCTGTTCATCGGTACGCCCAAAATAAAAAGGCCGCTCGGTGCGGAAGGCGGTATCCGCCAGGTTTTCGTACAACATAACCAGCCCATCTTCTACGGGTTCTCCCGTGTACGCATCGTTGAGTTGACCGCGTACTTGCAGCGAATCAATGTATGGACCAGTTGAGAAAACGAAGCGCAGGTCTTCTGCCGGATTACTTTCGGTCAGGTCCTGCACGGCTTCGCCAAACTGTACCACGTAGGTGACGTTGTCGCGCAGCGTATCTTTTTGCCCAAAATCTAAGATGACCGTCCGTTTCTTCAACGACACCCGAAAACCTTCGATCGGCGGCGAAATAATGACCTGTTGATTGGGCTGGCTGAGTTTTACCCATTCATCGAAGGTCAGCTCAATTTGTTGGGGCCGAAAATTAGTTTGCATATTCGGCGTCGAACGGGTCGAGTCGATCCGCGGCGGTTGTTCGTCAACGGGGCCACCCTGCGGAGGGATAGGGTTGGCACAGTAGGTGCAAATAACGGCTAATAGCAAAAGTAGGCCAGCGCGCCAAAGCATAGAAAAAGAGAATTTTTGCATAACACAAAGGTAGTGGGACCGTAGCAATGGCGCAGGGGTTTACTAGAAAAAAGTAGGACGCATAAATTCTAACTTGTTGGCGTACAAATTTGGTTTATCTTAGTGCACACCTTAACTTTTTTCTGCTCTAAAAATCTTGTGGGCCATAGAAAAACAGCATCAACACTCATCCTGATTTGAATCGAGATCGTTTATGATAC
>JBCDIR010000818.1:0-1898 GCA_038748735.1 Bacteroidota bacterium
ATTTTAGACAACACCAAAGTGTTGAAGCAGGTGAAGATTACTGGCCAATTTCCGTTCCACGCCACGGTAATGCGACGTAAGGAAATTCATCGAGAAATAGCTTATCGTTGCTGTTGACGCCAGTGCGGTAGCTGATAACGTTGATTAAATCCTCCGTAACGGGAGAAGCAGAAGTATCCGGATCGTAATCATCGTACCATAAGCCTACGGCTGCGAGTACCACGCCCGAAACGGCTTGTAATTCAATGGCCGTTACGTCGTCCTCCAAGCGGCGACCGTTGGGGAAACCATCCATATTGGGAATGAACTCCAGGTCAGCATTGGTATTGAAAGGAGCAGTCGTTAGACCGAGGACGGCGGCTTGCAAGAGTCCCATCGGGGAGAAGTTAGCATCGTCGCGCGGCGTCGGCGGCACGGCCATATTAAGGCGTAGCATGTCCCCACCGTTGGGTAAAAAGTTGTTGACAAACGGCTTACCCGCCGCTAGTGGATTACCCTCTTTACCCGTTGCGAGTTGGTAGGGAATTAGGTTGGGAACACCCGTATGAAACGCAGGCCACAGGTCTACCGAACGCGGTTTACCCGCCTCCGGAAGGTGCAATGTACCGAAAACAGCATCGTCTAAGGCCGTACCTTCCACAGCAGGAGAACCTTTAAGCGGAAACAGTCCGTCAGCTCCGTTACTAAAGTCAAATGCGCCCAATGAATTGGTCTGCACCCGCAGCGCCGCAAAGGCTGGAACTGCACTACCGAACTGATCGTCGTCCATGTAAAGGGCCAGTTCTGGATTGTAGAAATAATCGTCTAAAGACGTTTCCGAAATTTCATCATAGGGCGAGATGCGATTCCAGCGATCCTTATCCCCCACGGGAATAACGACTTCGTTGGTCAGCGGCATTCCCAGGCGAGAGACCTGTATCCAATCCCCACTAACGGATGGGGTACCGTCCGCAGCCAGGGTACGAATCGCCGGGCGGCTAGCCGAAGCCCACACACCGATTACGTAGTCCGCATCCAAAATGGAAGTTGGCGTACTCGGCGCACCCGCTTTGAGTAAAGTAGCAATCGGAATTTGCAGGGCGATACTGTGTACGTTGTACCGCGCCAGACCGTCACGGCTAGGGCCATCCTGACGAGGGGCGTTGCCCAAATCAAAAATGCCGCCTAGATCTACGTAAAACGGATCATCGGAGGGACCAGCAAACACTTGCTCGCCCGTATTTGCCGTAGCAATGGCACTACGCCAGATCATATCGTAGGGCTCCGCCAGCCCGATTCCACTTTCGATAGAACGGGGACCGATGTTATTCGGTGGCACGACACCATCGCTGAGGATAGTCTGGAAGCTCATACCCCCGTCGGTGCTGCGTTCGACGGTGTAGGTCGTTTTCAGATTCTGTGCGCCGAGGCGAACGTTGAAAAAGGTCGTTGGGTCCTCGTTCGTACGCGTAAAGGTGAAGCGATAGGTAATCTCGTCACCGGGCGTAGCCGCATCGTTATCAATGTGGATTTCGTAGCGAACATTCTCGCCAAAGGTGTACCAATTCGGGCCACCCGCCGGGAATTCTGCCGGAATATAGCTAGCAATGATCGTGATCATGTCTGGATTATCCGGACTACGAAAAGCGTATAAATCAGTATTATCGGCCAAAGGGTCATTGGCGATGAGGGGTGCCTCGCGGTGACTGGAGGCAAAAGTTAGCGCGGGAATTAACATCCAGCACGCCATAAGAAGGACATTCCACGTCGGCCGTTTAGCCGAGTAGTGCCCAAGCGTTGAAGTTTTCATCTTGGTGAAATGAATTATGGTTAGAAAATGGACCATCCTACTAGCAGGTGCTAGTAGCCTAGTCTCTTGGGTAGCCAGCCGTATGGCTATGACCCCTACTTTTTTACAG
>JBCDIR010000819.1:0-1898 GCA_038748735.1 Bacteroidota bacterium
AGATGCCAGATGAAAGCCGCGCAAAGGAAGACCGTACGCCATATGAGAAGATGGAGAGACATGAAATTCCCCACCCCCCTCCAAGTCCGTGAACTCGCCACCCAGCTCGGTGCTCGACTACTCGGTGACGATACCCTCCACGCTACGGGCATCAACGAAATCCACCACGTAGAAGCGGGAGACATCACCTTCGTTGACTTCGCTAAGTATTACGATAAAGCGCTCAACTCCGCCGCGACCATCATCCTCATCGACAAAGAAACGGCGGTGCCAGCGGGTAAGGCCTTGTTGGTGGTGGATCAACCCTTCGAGGCGTACAATGCTTTGGTGTTGGCGCACCGTCCGCACCGTCCGTTGACGGCGCAGATCAGCCCCACGGCCCGAATAGGGGAGGGCACTGTTATCGAACCCGGTGCGATTATTGGTCACGAAGTGATTATTGGCCGCGACTGTCATATTCACGCTAATGCTTACATCGGTGCTTATAGTCTGCTGGGCGATCGCGTGCAGGTATTGCCCAATACCGTCATCGGGAGCGATGCTTTTTACTTCAAAAAAACGGCGGCGGGCTTCCACAAGTGGCGCTCGGGTGGCCGCGTCGTACTGGAAGATGAGGTCGAAATCGGCTCCAATTGTACCATCAACAAAGGTGTTTCCAGTGATACGATTATCGGTGCGGGTAGCAAGCTGGATTGTCAAATCCAAATCGGACACGATACCAAAATCGGTAAACGCTGCCTCTTCGCAGCTCAGGTCGGGGTAGCGGGCAATTGTACCATCGGTGATGAGGTGGTCCTCTACGGACAAGTCGGCTTGGCGCAAAACTTAACCATCGGTGACCAGGTAGTGGTACTGGCTAAATCCGGCGTCAGTAAAGACCTCGCGGCGGGGAAAACCTACTTCGGTTATCCAGCGCAGGAGGCGCGTACGGCCTACAAGGAACTGGCGCTGCTGCGGCGGTTGCGGGAGGGGAAGTAAGTTGTTAATTTGGGGCCGTACCATCGCCACCCACCTAGCGGATGGGCGGCTTGGTACCGCGTGTTCCGCTGCGGGTCCCCCACCGGGGCTGCCGAGGGCATCCACGTTGGGATGCCCCTACGCTGCACCCGCTCGTCCTTGCGCGGTCCCCGCGCCGTCGCCCGCTTCGCGCGCGATTTTTGCAAAACCATACCGACTCATTAGAACGTCCGTTTGTGTAAGTATCTTCGATCAAAGCCACATGCTGTTATGCCAAGAATCATTAGTCTTATAGTCTGGAGCCTACTGTATGTCAGTACACTCCCCGCTCAAAACCCCTTTCGCACCGCCTGCGACGGTAACCTCGCCCGCCTCGATAGCCTACTGACGGCAGACAACAGTTTGCTATACCAAAGCGATCAGCGCCAACGCTCGCTGCTTCACTGGGCCGTAGCTTGTGAGCAACGCGCAGTAGTCGATTACCTGCTTGCTAAAGGCAGCGATCTGGACGCGGAAGACGATCAGGGAAAAACACCCATGCACATGGCTGTACGCTTTGGGCGGTCCACTTATTTTGAGTTACTGCGACAAGCGCAACCCAACCCCAGCTGGACCAAACGCTACGGCGTTTCCTTACTGCAAGAAGCAATTTTCCAGCGTGATACTACTTTTCTAGCCATGCTGGTGGCAGAAGGCGTAAACGTGAACGGCACCAACGAACGGGGTACGACTCCTCTAGAGCTATCCCAGCGACTAGGGGAGCCGGTACTAGTAGATTTTCTCCTCCGCCACGGAGCCGATCCAGATCGAGTGCGCAGCTTTTCCGCTGCCGGACCATACTTCGGGCAAGCCCCGCCGGATACGACGCCCGTCGTTTTCGCCCCTAACTTTATCTCGACGGAAGAGTACGAATTTGGCTCGGTCTTTAATGCGGCGGGTGA
>JBCDIR010000820.1:0-1897 GCA_038748735.1 Bacteroidota bacterium
GTTCGGTTTAGCATCGGTGGCTGATTTTTATGTGATTCTAACCTTGGGGCTACTTCCATAGTTCCCGCGCTAGCTACGAATGTCGTTTTTTCTCTACATTGGTTGAAAATAAAACATGGAAGGGTCCAAACGCTATTCGGCCAAGTTATTACTTTTCGGAGAGCACACCATTTTGCGTGGCTCACGCGCTTTGGCACAACCGCTGGCGTCCTACGGCTGTACGTGGGTACGGGCCACGGGAGCGACGACCTATACGGCACAACTACGGGCTTTTTCCGAGTACTTGGCAGCGCAGTTACCCGATTGCTTCGCTATTCAGCAGTGGCAGGAAGACCTGGCTGCGGGTTGGCACCTACACTCAACGATTCCGATCGGCTACGGCTTGGGCAGTTCGGGCAGCGTCTGTGCGGCGGTGTTTGATCGTTACGCTACGGCGCAAGGCCAACGGCAACTACGCGAACGCGGGCCGAAAGCCTTTTTTGCAGTAATGGAAAGCCACTTTCACGGCGCGAGTTCGGGCACGGACCCGCTCATCATCCACGAGCAACAAACGTTAGAGTTATTCCCCGACGGAACCTACGCAGCCGTAACGATTGCCCCCCTGCCTGCCCCTTGGCGGCTTTTTCTTTTGGATACCCAAACACCCCGCAAGACGACGACTTTTGTTCAATACTTTCTCCAGCGATTTGAAGAAGAGGACGATTTTCGGACCATGGTCAACAAAGAATGGATCAGCGCCACGCACGCCGCCATTGATGCGCTCAAAGCGGGACAAATCACTGATTTTGCCGAAGCCTTCCGACGCATCAGTCGTTTTCAATTGGACCACTTACCACCGATGGTGATTCCTTCCGTACGCGACGTATGGACGCAGGGACTAAGCAGTCAAGCGTACAGTCTGAAGATATGCGGAGCGGGTGGCGGTGGCTGTTGCTTGGGCTTAACGGCAGACTGGCCCCGCACGCGTGAACTTTTGTCCGCTTGGAAACTTATAGTTGTTTAAAAACCGCCGAACTGTGATTGATCAGACCACCAAAGATGCCCTGATTATTGCTTATCGCCAAGTGATTGAGGAGCGCTACCAGTACGCTAACCTGAGCGCTAAATACGACTTGCCCGCTTCCTTCGACGAGGCGCGCGTAAACCGCTTTCGTCACTACTTTTTGGCGTATATCTATCCGCATCCGGAACAGCGCAGGGAGCTGGACGAGGCGTTCGCTAGCCTGGACGATTACCTTAAAAATCCGGCAAAGTTGATGCAGTTGATCGTAGACTCGGCGAGCTTACTGTTTCGCTTCGGGCGGCATTTGCCGAAGATTATGCAGGCGGGTATCAAGGCACTACAATCGTTTCGAGCGGCTTCTAAGTTTGAAAACCAGCTCATCCAACAGGCGGCGGTCAGTACGTTTCAGCCCCCATTTTCGGCTGCTGACATCGACAAGCTACTGCTGACGCTGGACCAAACGGCCATCAACGACTTCATTGCCCACACGGAAGATCTGTTCGGCACCTTACACGATCGTCCGTTAGTGGCTAAGATCATTGAAATCGTGACCGCTTTGATTGAAAAGATGAAACAAAAACCGGAGGTTTACTCGGCGGTGCAAGTACGCGGGCTAGAAGTGGGCCGCGAAATTATCGTTCAGGGGGATGCGCTGTTTGACCAACTGACGGAGACGGAGCAGGATCAAGTTTTTGCTTTCGTCGTGCAGGTCGAACGAGATGTATTGGGGCGCTTATTTACGGAGTAGCCACAACAAAATTAGGCTTCAAAGCAACCGCTCGAAGCAAAAAGTGAACCCACCAAAGAGGAGATTTACATGACGCGCAGCGCCTTCACCAAGTAAGTGAGGGAGAACGGTAGGGCCAACCAGAACCATTCGTCTGCAAACATCAA
>JBCDIR010000821.1:0-1893 GCA_038748735.1 Bacteroidota bacterium
CAACGCGTCCTGGAAGGGCCTTTCCCCGCCGTCCACGTTGTGGCCATTGCCATTGTCAATGACCAAGAGAGGTGTGGTCTCAATAGCCCTAACCCAGTGCTGAGTAGGTCATCCAGCTTGTCCGGTCAGGCTCTACGGAGGCAGCGTCTTTTTTGGTCTACTTCATTTGGTTATCATCCGCAAAACTGTAATAGCCTTTCTCACTAATAATCAAGTGGTCCATCAGCGGCAGGTCTAGCAGTTTACCCGCCGCAAACAACTTACTCGTTAGTTCCCGGTCTGGCAAACTGGGTTGTAAGCGGGTGCTGGGATGATTATGGGCTACAATAATCCGAGCGGCTTGTAGCTCCATCGCTCGGGCAAAGATCAGCTTGGGGTCAACGACCGTGCCGCCCCGCCCGCCGCTGCTCATCGGTATACGGTGGGTGACGTAGTTGCCGTTATTCATACAGAGCATCCAGCATTCTTCGTGCTGCAATTCCCCGATAAAGGGCGCCAGACAGTCGTAGGCGTCCTGGCTACTCCGAATCTGGGGGCGTTGGACCAGTGGGGTGAGCTGCCGCCGCCGCCCCAGTTCCAATGCTGCTAGTATGGTCACGGCTTTGGCATCACCGACGCCGCGGAATGTCAATAGTTCCTGGCGGGTCATCTTCCCCAGGCGTTGCAAATCGTTCTCGGCGGATTGCAGAATGCGTTGTGCCAAACCCAACGCACTTTCGTAGCGTGCGCCCGACCCCAGGAGGATAGCGATTAATTCCGCATTAGATAAGTTGTGTTTCCCCTTTAGAATTAGTTTCTCCCGCGGGCGATCTTCTTCCGCCCAGGCTGAAATAGCTAGTCGCGGTTCCGTATATGGGGGTATTGCGGTAATGGCGGTCATTTCCGAGTCGATTGGTGTTAACGGTTTGATATTTAGCCGTCCGAATACGTTGGTGGTCACCCCATACGGCTACTGTTGAGTTCGTGTAGAACAACTCACGATGGTTAGAGCTGCGCTGACCCAACCTTCGCTAAAAAAACTCGCTAACTGATAAATAATGGAATGGAAGATTCGACTAGTAGGAGAATGGTATAGATCATTACGCCGAGTCTTAAACTATGTTTGAAACAAAAATAGTATTTATTTTCAAAAAATCAAAAAAAATATTGATAAAAAATCAACGTCGCTCCTTTATATCTTGCAGGTAACGCTCCAATTCGATCTCATCGTAGACGAGTACCTCCCGCGCTTTGGAACCCTCCGAAGGCCCGACAATACCCATTGCTTCTAGCTGGTCCATGATGCGGCCCGCGCGGTTGTACCCCAGTTTCATCCGGCGCTGAATCATCGAAGTAGAGCCGTGTTGTTGACCGACGATTAGACGAGCGGCGTCCTCAAAGAGGTCGTCTAAATCTTTATAGGTGAGAGCGGCGGAGCCTTGAATATCCTCATCGCCGTGAAACTCAGGCAGGAGGTACGGCTCGGGATACCCCTGTTGGCTGGCGATGAAATCAATCACTTTTTCCACTTCCGGCGTGTCGACGAAAGCACCCTGGATACGGACCATGTCACCGCCCACGCTCAGGAGCATATCCCCGCGACCGATGAGTTGGTCCGCGCCACCCGCATCCAAAATAGTGCGCGAGTCAACCTTGGCCGTCACTTTGTAGGCAATTCGCGCGGGGAAGTTCGCCTTGATGACCCCCGTAATGATGTTTACCGACGGGCGCTGCGTAGCAATCACCAAGTGAATACCGATGGCCCGGGCTAGTTGCGCTAAGCGGCCAATCGGCAACTCCACTTCCTTGCCCGCCGTCATGATGAGATCAGCAAATTCGTCAATTACCAGTACGATGAACGGTAGGAAGCGGTGTCCTTTTTCGGGGTTTAACCGCCGGTCAACGAACTTTTCG
>JBCDIR010000822.1:0-1892 GCA_038748735.1 Bacteroidota bacterium
AGAACAAGCCTAGTATATATCTTTGCATAAAATAAGAAAAATGATCTCCGTACCCCGCCTCAAACATACCGACACCAACAACTTTTTCCTCATTGCTGGTCCTTGCGCGATTGAAGGCGAAACGATGGCCCTAGAAATAGCGGAACACGTCGCCAATAGCTGCGAGCGACTGCGGATTCCCTACATTTTCAAAGGATCTTACCGTAAGGCCAACCGCTCCCGCTTGGACTCTTTTACGGGGATTGGGGACGAAAAAGCGTTGAAAATACTGCGTAAAGTGGGCGAAACCTTTGATCTGCCCGTTACCACGGACATTCACGCGGCGGACGAGGCGGCCATAGCAGCGGAGTACGTAGACGTACTGCAAATCCCGGCTTTTCTGTGCCGCCAAACGTCACTACTCGTTGCAGCGGCAAAGACAGGAAAGGTCGTTAACATCAAAAAAGGACAATTCGTAAGTGCAACAGCAATGCAATTTGCTCGCCAGAAAGTTGTCGAGTCGGGAAATGAGAACGTTTGGCTGACGGAGCGCGGCACGACCTTCGGCTACCAAGATTTGGTGATCGACTACCGGGGTTTACCACAGATGCAGTCTTACGGTTCTCCCGTCGTGCTGGATTGTACACATTCCTTGCAACAGCCTAACCAGGCTAGCGGCGTGACGGGGGGTAAGCCCGCGCTAATCGAAACGGTGGCCAAAGCGGGTATCGCCGTCGGCGTAGATGGTTTGTTTATTGAAACGCACCCTAATCCGTCCGTGGCCAAGAGCGACGGGGCGAATATGCTACCCTTGGAGCGACTGGAAGGTCTGTTGGAGCGCTTGCTACGGGTGCGGGAAGCGGTGAGCATGGGTTCAGCCTAGGGCAATTGTGCTGGCTGCCACGCTGTGGTGCAACTCATTTTTGCTAACAGACCGTTTATTCCGCTGAGATAACTTTAGCTTTCTATCCAGCAGTATCCGTCTTTTATTTGAAAGGATTCCGCTGCACCCATTCCGGCAAGGGCGCAATAAAACGCTCTACGATGGGCACTAGCGGGTCGGCGACGCGGATGCGCGAATGCAGCCAGCACTTCAATTCTTCCGGTACTGCACCGACGGAGCTTTTGATCTCCAGGGCCGTTCGGGAATACACCAATTGCTGGTAATCAGCAGCGATCGCATCTTCGGCCATATCGTAGAGCATGTTTAGGTACAACTGATGACTGCGGTTGTAACTTTGGTCAAAACCGAGAAAGTGCGCCTCTAGTTCTGGACCATTAGCGATGGTCGTTGAGAAACCGATAAACGCGCCGTCGATGAAGTAGCCCCACACTCGAAAACGTTCGGGAAAATGCGCTTTCCACTGCGTAAAGTAATCGGGTGGTAAAATGGCAATATTGAAATCAGATTGTTCGGCTATCCCTACGTAAAAAGCGAACATCTCCGCTTGGCGCAAAGTGATTTCATCCAGCCCCATTTCGCGGCGTTCCAGCTCGTCTCCTTTCTTGCGCGCACGCCTGGCCCGTACCCGGTATTTGGAACTCATAGCCCCCAGATAGTCCGCTTCGTTTTGCCAGTCGGACGATACATGCAGTACCATATTGGGTTGTACCGGTAATTCGTAAAAGCGATTACTAGCGGGTGCCTCACCGAGTGGTAAATCCTTGAACATCGTGCCGTGAATACGGAAAGGTAATGCACTAGCGATGGCTTCTATTCCTTCCGCAACAACTGCTTGACAAACGGACGCCTCCGTCGGGAAGTCACCCCGCAGCCCGTGCTGCCCAGTCAGCAGCATTTGCCCGCCCGTGAGGATGTTAAAGCGTAAGATTTTCCCCAGCAAAACGCGTAAATACGCTACAAAACGTTGCCACAGCGAAGGATTCTTGCGCTGCGATAATTTGCCCATCTG
>JBCDIR010000823.1:0-1884 GCA_038748735.1 Bacteroidota bacterium
CATCCATTTTATTGGAACCATCCCGTAACCTTTTTGCGTATAACTGTATAAATCACTATCTTTTGCACGTTTTACGTAGTAATTGTGCTTTCAAGACCTAACCCACCAACTATCCAACATTGTGAAGGGAGCGAAAAACATCAACATTGCCGTCCTATACGCGCAGGCGGACGAAGCCTACTGGGGCGAATTGCATACTCACCTCGGTCTGCTGGCCCGCAAGCACCGCAACGTACGCGTTTGGACCATCAAAGACGCGGAACTGGGTAGCAGCATTAAGCAGGAAATTCGGCGGGAACTGAGCCAGGCTGACATCACGCTTTTGCTGCTCAGTGCTGATTTTGCCATTGAAAATGTCTTTGACGAAGAGACGCGTATCCTGCTGTCCAACTATTCCTCGCAGCGCGGCAGTGCGCCGGGGCGTTACGTGATGCCCGTTATCGTGCAAGACTTCATGTGGCGCGACCTCTACGACGAGTCCTACGATATTGAAAAGCTCAAAGTTTTTGACCGTATCGTCGAGGAACCAGACAACCACAACGCCATCTACAAGGAAATCACCCAAACCCTGGATCAGTACATCAGCGAGATCAACGCGCGGTCTATCCGCTTTGTGATTCCTACTTGGGTCGGTTTTTTGGGTGGAATCATGTATAACAATGGTTTTGCGCGATCCAAGCAAACGGCTTTATTTAAAAAGTACAAACGTGCCATCCGCTACGAACTGAGCGATAACGTAGAGGAGACCTGCCGCCGCATGGAATCCGGCGAAGCGGACCTTATCTGGGCTACGCTAGACCGCTTACCCTCGGTTTTGCACAAGCTTAAAGACAAAGAACCACGCGTCATTGCTCAGGTGAGTTGGTCCGACGGGGCGGACGCCATCGTAGCACGTAACGGGATACAAACGGTGGCCGATCTGAAGGGTAAAAAGGTGATGTACCCCTACGATTCCCCCGCGCTGACTTTCCTAAAATATGCGCTGCGAGATGGCGGACTGGATACCTTCGACGTAGAGCACATGGCCCAGAAGAACGTGGACCTCGACTTGATCAATACGACTTTTATGAACGACGAAACCATTGATGCCGTCGTGCTGTGGAGTTCATATGTAGAGTCGTGCTTGACGGAAATTCCGGGGGCTACTGCTATTGCTACCACCAGCGATTATCCTAATTTAATCACCGACGTCATCGTTTCCACCAAAGAATTTGTCAATCTCAACCGCGACGAACTAGTGATGTTATTCAAAGGCTGGTTCGAGGAAACGGATAAGTTTTTCAACGATGGCATCTACAAGCTAGCCGCCACCGGCGTCCTCATTGAAGCGATTATTGCGCCACTGCCGTCCATTATTCCCACCAAGATTAAGGCGGGCCTCATTGATAGTTTACGGGTGTATTTCGAGTCGTCACTGGGCAAAGTTCACTTGTCTACCTTAGCCGAAAATAAGACCTTTTTCGCCGCCGTAGACGGAGAACCATCGCCCGCCAGCCAACTCTACCAGGAGTTTTTGGAGTTCCAATTTCCAGAATACCTACTGGACCCAGAGATGCAGTGGGAGGCGGTAGTAGATGCGTCAATAGTGGAAGGGATTGCGTAATTATCCTGAATTTCGATTCTTCGTTGTTCAGGGTGGTGCAAAGCACTAGGCTAGCGCTATTTCTTTGAAACTGTTATATTTGGATAATAAAATGAAATTTATGAGTGCTGTTGAGATTAGGGCTGAAATTGATAATCTGCTAGATGTAGTACAAAACAAGGATGAAACCTTCTTAAAAGTAGTTCACGCTATGCTGGGAACTTACGTACAGGAAAAAGAGGAGGCTGTTGTCGGTTACAAGATAGACGGTACACCAATTGGTAGTGAGGAGGCAATAACGG
>JBCDIR010000824.1:0-1879 GCA_038748735.1 Bacteroidota bacterium
CGTAGTGCCGTGGTAGTTATCAGTATGGTCGACGGTCTTCGTCTCGGGATAAGTCACTGGCATAGGTTCGTAGCTTACGGTAGCGGGATCGTTGGGAGAGGTATCACAACTCATTAATGTAAAGAACAACAGGGAAAACAGACAGGCAAATCTGTACATAATCGGTAGTTTGTTTGGCACAAAGATAGGACAGTTATCGGAGTTACAATCCGTGAACTTTAAGTTACTCACACAAATGGTTTTAGCATATACTAATAAACCAAATGCACCGCCCCTTGCAATTGCCCCACTTGCCCGTTAATCCACTGTACTTCAGCAGCATAGATATAAGTACCCGTAGGAAGCAGTTGCCCCTTGTGGCGACCGTCCCAGCCCTCGGTGGTATCGTTGGCTTGGAGGTTAGTTCTGGCGTAGACCACGGCTCCCCAGCGATCAAAAATTTGCAAAGAATTGATATTAGCAATACTTCCATTATCAAATAAAGCGAAGCGGTCATTGCTGCCATCCTCGTTGGGTGAGAAGGCATTCGGCACGAAAACATTTCCCTCGCCCCGCACAATCAGTGCAAGGCTAGCGGTAGTTGTACACCCATTAGCATCTACTGCGGTGAGGAGGTAGTCCGTCGTTTGTGTAGGTACAAATGCCCATTGCTTGTCGCTGATACGGAGGCTGTCCGCTAAGGCGGGTTGCCAAAAGAAAGTATCCAGTAAAGATAGCGGCGGATTACTAATGACGTTGAAGGTCACACTTTCGCCTAAGCCTACGGTATTGTCTTCCGCGCTGGATTCGATCATCACCTCTGGCTGTTGCGGCATTGGCAGCGTAGTGCTAGCGGTTTGTTCACAACCACCGGCATCTTGCACCGTTAGGGTATAATTGCCAGGGGATAGACTGGTAAAATCCGTAGCGGGCGTAAAGGTTTCACCATCTAGGCTGACCAGGTACGGCATGCTGCCTCCGCTAATGTTCTGCACACTAATGGAACCCGTGTTAGCAGCTTCACAAACAGCGGGGATGGTAGTCAACTCGAAGTCGATGTCGTCCACGAGTGAGACCACCTCGGTTGTGGCCTCGTCCGTACAACCCGTATCTTCGTCGGTGACGACTAGCCGGTACGTTCCTGCCTCGTTAACATTGAGGAACCGCTGAAACTGGTTATCCAGTAGTACTCCGTTTTCAAACCAGCTGTACAGCATATTATTACCAATACTAGTATTGGCCCCCACTAGTTCTACTTCGTCGACGATACAATCCAGGGCGGCGGAACTGGGTAAATCCGCCACGGGATTTTCAAATAAATCAAAAGCAAGTACCGCAGAAATATCGGGGCAAAATACTCCTCCATCCACCGTGTAGGTATACTGGTAAGCACCTTCGGTATCCGTTGAAAACTGACCATTCACCGGGTCAATAGTTGCTCCGGTTGGCCCGGATAAATAGGCCCACGTACCGCCCGGTTCGCCACCGGATAAGGCATTACTCAAATCTAAGCTAATTACCCCGGCGTCAAAGCACTCGTTAAATGAGTTAGGCGTGCCCGCAGCGGGCGGTTGACTGGTGGTAAAATCTTGCGCGTCCGTGGCCTGGCAGTTTGCGTCACTGATGGAGTACATTAGCGTATGCGGATTAGCATCCAGCTCAGCAGGTACAAAAGTGGTGACAGGTTGCCCATCTACTGTCCAAAACCCGCCGGGGGTAGCGTCTGCCGTCAGGTAATCGTTAGTGTCTACGGGGTCCGTCAGGGCGCACAGCACACTCGGCATGATGAAAGCTGCCGAAAGCGTACTGACCGGTACCGATACGTCGGCTTCTTCTACACAAATTTCGCGGAAGCTGATGTCGTCCAGCGCAAAATCATTACCGAAAGGATCAAAATTAG
>JBCDIR010000825.1:0-1874 GCA_038748735.1 Bacteroidota bacterium
CTTTTGGTGACGCTTGGTACCCCGCCGTAGAGATCAACTACCACGAGCAATTACGTGCCAGTTTGAGCTACGATATCAATATTTCCGACTTTACGATTGCCACCAACCGCCGGGGGGGATTAGAATTGAACATTCGTTACCTTATTAAGAAGGTGTGCCCATTACCTAATTTCCGGTTCTGTCCGCTCATTTAACATAATCCCAATGCCAACTAACATGAACACATTATTCAAATATGGCTTCCTGCTGCTACTCGGGCTTAGTGTGACGACTAGCGCCTCGTCCCAGCGCATGGAGCAGTACATCGAAGCCGCCGACACGGCTTTTGTACGTCAGGACTACTATTCGGCTTCCCAGTTTTATAGCGATGCTTTGCTGTACGATCAAGACAGTTCGCGCGTTGATTTGCGGTACCGCCTGGGCGAAAGCTACCTGAAATTTACGGCTTACCAGCGGGCGTTAGATGTCTTTGTCGAAGTACGCGCTTTGCAGGATAGTCTCGAGTATCCCTTACTGCCATTATTAGAGGCTGAGGCCTACCAGCGCCTCGGCGAGTATGACCAAGCCATTGAGCGCTACGAGCTTTTTCTAGCCGAGGAGCAAGGCACCGCCCTCCAACGTCAAGATGCGGAGCGCCAACTCATCAATTCTGAGTGGGCCGCCGACGTGGTGAGCCGCCCAAAGGATATTTCGTTTTTCCATTTACCCGGAGACGTCAATTCTGCCGATAGTGATTTTGCTCCTTTCTTTCAGGATGACGAATTATACTTTTCCAGCCTACGTTTCAAAATGGAAGACGATAAACAGCGTCCTAAGCGCAAGATTGCCAAGATCATGCTCCGCGAAGGTTTGGCAGAAGACGCAGAATTTGAGGAATTACCAGTACGAATCAACCAAAAAGGCCGTATCGTATCGCATTCCGCCTTTGACGAAGCGGGAACGACGGTCTACTACACCATCTGTGACTATCTGGAAGAATCAGTCGATTTTCGTTGTGACCTGTATTGCTCTAGTGTGAATAGCAAAGGCGAGTGGGGCGAACCCAAGCGGCTACCCGTCAATGCGGAGGGGGCTAATAATACGGAACCCAACGTAGCCAAGTTACCCGACGGCAAAGAATACCTTCTCTTCGTATCGGACCGGGAAGGCGGACAAGGCGGACTCGATATTTACCAGTCCGAAATTTTGGGCCCTGCGGAATGTGGTCCCGTCACGCCACTCACCTCCGTCAATACGGAGGAGGATGATCTGACCCCTTTTTACTATGCACCCACGCAGGTCTTGTACTTTAGTACCAACGGTCGGCTCACCCTCGGGGGCTACGATGTGTACCGCGCGGCTTGGAACGGTGTTGGCTACGACCGCCCTACGCACTTGGGTATACCCGTCAACAGTAGTTACGACGATTTGTATTACAGTCGTTTTCCCGATCAGGAGCAGGCTTATTTCGCCTCCAACCGCCCGGATACGGCAGCTATCTTTTGGGACGAGAACCAGGACGTTTGCTGTTACGATATTTACCGCATCGGTATCGGTGACGAAATCCGCCTGCTGGCCACCACTTGGCACGCACTGGATTTGACGGAACTGGACGGTACGACCGTTACGCTTTATGAAAAGTTACCCAACGGTGAACGCCGCGAAATTAAGCGGCTGACCAACCCAACGGAGAATGACTTCAATTTCACCGTCATTCCCGGGAAAGTCTACGAGCTGGAAGCCACCAAACCCGGCTTCACCCTCGCGCGGGAAGAAGTGGACCTGACGGACCCCGAACTAGCCGACGAGAAGGAAATTGAACGCAAGCTCTACCTCTCACCCGATATTGAGTTGGATGTCTTCACCTTTAATAAAGAGGACGGTACCGACCTAGC
>JBCDIR010000826.1:0-1870 GCA_038748735.1 Bacteroidota bacterium
ATATTGTGCGATTGGGGCAGGGGAATCCACCCGTAGAACTTGGCTGGACCACCCGACTTAACGTTCGAAATTGGCAGGTAGCTGCTTTATTTCGCGGTGCTTTCGGCCATGTACTGGTTAACCAAACGCGACAATTTCACGAATTGGAATATTCAGATCAAAGCATTCCGGTGTATAACCGCATCGAAACGGATTTGGCCGAGGCTGGCTTGGTCGTCAATCGATTTTCGTCGCTCTACGTAGAATCGGCGGACTTTTTGACGCTGGATTACCTCACCCTGGCGCGTACGTTCCAGTTCAAAAGACCACGCGGCCCTAAGGCGTTGACCGTTTCCCTAACGGGGCAAAATTTATTCACCCTCACCACTTACACCGGATTGGACCCCGAACCCGCCTTGGAAGACGAAGGAACTCGGTTTTTTGAAAGCATTGCGTTTCCAATACGCCCTGCCGATCCATTTGTAGCGGGTATTGATCGCCGGTATTCGTATTTACCCAGTCGGACGGTGGTGTTGGGGGTGCGGTTGGCGTTGTAACTAAAACCCATACCCCAACCCCCGCACCATCACCATCCGCGTCAAGCTATCCTGCTTGGTGATCGGTTCATCGCTCTTTTTCTTAGCGGTGAGGCGTTCTAGTTGTTGGAGGTAGTAGGTGAAGTCATGTTGCGTACACAACTCTTCGTTGGGGCTGTTTTCGCTGTCGCGCAAGAGGCGAAAGCAGTGAAAATGGTGGTCGATAAAGAAGGATTGGTAATTGGAGGCCTTACCGGCTTCGGAGCGTAAATCTCCGATGAAATCCCAGACGTAATCAAGTTGCCCCATCGCTTTCCAGACGGCTTCCATGCGGTCGGGAATGTCTTCGGTTTGGAAGTGCTCGTGGGTATGGTCAATGAAGGCCTGTTGTTGTTCTTGCGGGCTAACTTGCTCCCCGACATTTTGCTCCAACACCCGACTGAAGACCTGCCGACGGCGCTCGGCCAGCGTATCTTGATATTGTTGAATATTGGCAATTTCTAGGTAATATTTAGAAAATTCGGCGATGAGTACGCTGAGATAAGCGGACATAAACGTCAGGCTAACGTGTAATTCCTGAATGTGCCGCACGGGTTGGGCGTCTTTTACTTCGAGCAATTGCTTTTTAATGTCTTGCAGCGCAATGTTGCTGGGCATAATGTGCGCGCGAATCTCTTCGCCGTAGGTACGCCCCGAGCGGTGCGATTTGATGAGTACCCGCGCAAGTTCCACATCGTCGTGTACCTGCTGCAAGCGGCGACGAATGTCCCGGCGGAAAGCCCGACGCTGATCGCGGCTATCCTGCATACTTTTCAGGCGTTCTTTAACGGCATCTTCCTCCTTTTTCTGTTCCTCAATAATAAAGTTAAACACCCCACCGAGACCACCACCAATCAGCACGGCACCCAGCATGGTCTGTCCTACTTCCATCAGGAATTCGGCTAACTTATCCCAGTAGATTTGATTTTCCCAGTTGTCCAAGTGGTAATAAATCCAGAGCGAAGCACCTACGCAGAGCGAAAAAATCAAGCCTCCCGCCCACAAGATGTATTGATAGCGCTTGACGAGGGTCAGCAAACGGTCGAAACTACTTTTAGCCATGAAGGATAGGTGTTTTGTTGGTGAAAGATACTGGACTGAGCTGATGTTGCCAAATGAGTAGTGGGATCGCTTCGCTCTAGGTAGCAGGATTGCTCGTTGCCTTGCTTTTGGTAGCAGGTAGCAGGACCGCTCTCTCGGCTCGGCCGAGATCGCTTGGTAATGTTCAGTAATGTGTGTCTCTAGGTTAATATTCAATGATTAAGAGTTATTTCCAGCGCCCTGCTGCCGACGGAGTCTGGAGGCCGAAGGCCGGA
>JBCDIR010000827.1:0-1853 GCA_038748735.1 Bacteroidota bacterium
AAACGTAAAATGGAAAACGGATTGTACACTCGTTCTTCGCCACCCCAACTGTAGCCGTTGTACCAATCGCGGACGCGGGCGCGGTCGTGCTGCTGCATCTGCTCGGCAAATACGGTGTCCAGTTCGTCCTGGGTAATGCCCAGTAGGGTATAGCCCTGTGGTTCTAGCGAAATGTTGGCTAAGTTATTCAGATCGGAAAAAATGCTCACCTTGCTAAAGGCCGACACGCCCGTGATGAAGAGCAGTTCGATGTACGGATCCGCATCTTTGAGGACGGAGTAAAAACGTTTTAGTACGGCTCGGTTGTCCTCTGCCTGAGGAATATCATCTAGGTAGTCAATGATCGGCTTATCGTATTCGTCAATCAATAAAACAACTTTCTGCTGACCACTGATAGATTGTAGCAAAGTCGAAAAGCTACCTTTAAGCGTATCATCTTCTGCTAACGTAACGCCAAATGCTGTTGCTATGCTGCGAATTTCTAGTAGCAACGCCTTTTCTAGTCCGTACCCTTGATAATCCATACTCGCAAACTTCAGCCAGATGACCGGATGAGGTGGCTGCGTCCAGTCCCAGTGCTCGTGTATCCAAAGGTCTTGAAACAGTTGTTTTTGTCCTGTATATAAGGCATTGAGCGTAGACAGTAAGAGCGACTTCCCAAAACGGCGGGGGCGGGACAGGAAGTAGTACTTCCCTTGTGTTAGGCCATAGATTTGTTTGGTTTTGTCCACGTAGACGTAGCCTCCGTTGCGGATTTCTGAAAAACTTTGTATGCCAATGGGATACTTCATCTGGTAAAGATACGGAGATTTAAGTCCTCCGTCTACTGGTGAATCCAGCGTTCGGGATTGAGGCGCTCCTTTTGTTTCCATATCTCAAAATGGAGGGTACCAGCTTCGTCGCTGATGCGGCCGATGACTTGCCCCACACTCACGTCCATTTTACTGTTGACACTGACCCCTTCCAGATTGGAATAAACCGTGTAGTACTCATCGTGGCGTACGATGACCATGTTGCGGTAGCCGGGTACGAAGTGCGTGCTCACCACCGTGCCGTCGGCCACGCACTGTACGGTGGTGCTGCCGTCTACTTCGATGTCAATGCCATTATTGGAAATTTCGACCCCTTTAACGGTAGGGTGGGGTTGCCGACCAAAACGTTTGACAATATCACCCGTCACGGGCCAGGGCAGGTCACCACGGCGGCGGGCGAAACTGCCAGAACGACTAGCGCTGCTTGTTCTTTTATTACTCCGCGCGCTACTTTCTTCCTCGGCTTTTACCCGCGCGATCTCGGCGGCGATGGCTTTTTCGATGGCCCGGTTGAGTTCGGCTTTGGCAGCCTCTTGCTTGCGAATATCGGCCAGGATTTTGGACTCGTTGCTTTTCAGTCGACTGAGGAGTTGATCTTGCGCACTTTTTTCGCGCGTGATGGCGAGTTGCTGGTTTTCTTCGACTTGCAGCAGTGCTTCTTTTGCTTGTCGGCGTCCGTTGAGCTGAACCAGCTTGCGCTGCAACATTTCTTGTGTATCAACAATCAAACGCGCCTGTCTGCTCCGGAAGCGTTGGTACTGTCGCAGGTACTGCCAGCGCCGAAAGGCTTCGTTAAAACTACGCGAGGAGAGCAAAAAGGTCAGCCAACTATTTTGCAAACGCGCTCGGTAAGCAGCCCGAATCAACTGCGCATATTCGGTTTCGAGTTGTTCTATATCTTCCCCCAGTGAGGTAATGACTTCATTACTGCGCGCAATAGCGCGATCCGTTTGGTCGATTTCCTCGCGTAGGGTATACATCAGTTCTTCCCGCTTGCTGATTTGCTCCTGAAGCAAGGTCAACTGTTCTAACGCCCGGGCC
>JBCDIR010000828.1:0-1821 GCA_038748735.1 Bacteroidota bacterium
CGCAAAGTTATATTTGATTTGGTACGCTTTTTTTGCTCTATGGCAAATAATCATTTCTTCTTAGCCCTAATTCTGCTTAGCGAGCTTTGAGTTACACCAATAAAAGTTGAGATATACTTTAAGGGGTATTTAGTGAGCCAATTTTTTTCTTTTTCCACGCGCTCGTACCGTTCTGCTGCCTTTTCACTTTGAAACGAAATTACATTTTTACTAAGTTGGACAAATGCTAGTTCGACTGTTTTACGAAGTACCGTACCGTAGGCAATGGACTGTGCGGCCAGTGCATCACTTGCGGATTTATTGATGACGTAAACCTGTGATGACTCCATAGCTTGAATATTAATTCTACTTTTGGAGCCACCTAGGTAGCTCTCTAAATTGGTGAATATCTCACCAGGACTACCGATCCATACGGTATAATCTATTTCTTCTTTTCGATAAAATAATCGAACGGAACCTTGTTCGATAAAATAGTACTGAGTACAAATTTGGCCTGATTTTAGCAAAAAATCACCCTTTGCGAGCTTGCGCAAGCGAAGATTGGTGAATATGCTATCGACTTCCGCTGATGGGCTTGCTGATAGCGCCGTTATTGCTGCTCTTACGTTTTCCATCTTGTCTGGTTTCACCTCAAAAAGGTATCATATCCCATTTAAAGCTGCCGTGAACTACTAGAGAGTTACGAGAAGGACTTAGCCATTACGCTACCTCTTCCCCCCGTGCCGCCTCCAAAATCTGAAACCAGTGCTCGTCCGTCATTTTGAGGTGGACCGCTTGCGTAGCCGTACGTAAGCGTGCGGCTCGCGCCGTACCCACTACGGGGACAATACCCGCCGGATGATGTAGCAGCCACGCCAGCAGCAGGACATCCGCCCCGGGTGAACCGTAGTGTTTCCCTACTTCCTCTAGGCAAGCTAGGATACGACGGGTCTGCTCGTTCGTATTTTTAAACACGCCCCCCAACGGCGACCACGCCATCGGCTTGACGTTGTGTTGGAGGCACTGGTCAAAGGTGCCGTCAAATAACGGTTCCGTATGCGTGATGCTGGCTTCGACTTGGTTGGTGACCAAGGGTGTGACGCTGTTCAAATAAGCAAATTGCGTAGGCGTAAAGTTAGATACCCCAAAGTAACGGACTTTCCCCGCCTGTTTGAGTTTGGCCACGGCTTCCGCCACCTCCTCGGCCCGCAGTAGTGGGCTGGGGCGGTGGATGAGTAAAAGGTCCAAGTAATCCGTACCTAAGTTCGTCAGACTCTGCTCCGTAGAACGGATAATGTAGTCCTGGGTGACCGCGTAGCTTTTGAGTTGATGGTCGGGCCGCTGCTCGCAAACCAACTTGATACCGCACTTGCTCACCAGTTGCAGCTGCTGCCGACGGCTAGGGGATGCGCGCAACGCTTCGCCAAAGGTCGCTTCCGTTGTGTAGTGGCCGTAAATATCCGCGTGGTCGAAGGTCGTAATCCCCGCGTCGAGACACTCGTCAATGAGGGTACTCATGGCACTGGCGGATAGGTCGTGGCCCCAAACGCCCCAGGTCATCACCCCCGCCACGAGACGGGAAAAAGTAGGGCCGTTGGCGTGTAGCTGAGTAGGTGCTAGCATGTCTGTGGTTGTTGATTAGCGCAAAAGTACAGAAATGTCGATGGGGTTTGACAAGTATTCTCCAAACCATATTTGCTGTTAATTTTCATATGATTCAAAATTAAATATACTATTGCCCTTGTGAACGGATGCGGGTTCGTGTAATTTTGTTTAAGTTACAATAAAAATGCGCTCGAACACGCTCTAGCCAAGAAAACAATACGCTTTCTTTTTTTAACC
>JBCDIR010000829.1:0-1819 GCA_038748735.1 Bacteroidota bacterium
GTCTACCTCAACGAACCAACTACCAACGGAGCCGTACACAAATACCGCATCAATGCCGATAATACTTTTACTGAAATCGGTACCCCCTGGTTCGATAATGCCGTAGCTGGTGCAGGGTTAAACTCTCCGCACGGTTTGGCAGTAGGACTCAATGGTTTTATGTATATCGGAGAGTCAGCAGGTTCTGGTCAACAGATACGTCAGTTCAACTGTGATGGGGAGATTGCTCCGGAGTCCAGCTTCAGCATCACCACGCAAGGGCAGACTAACTTGGGCAGTATTGACAATACGATCTACAGTAACCAGTGGAATTTTACGAATTCGGAACACCTTATTTCGTACGATATTTGCAATCCTTCGCAAACGAGTATTGCCCGTTTGTGTGGCTTACCCGCCACCAGTGGTGGGGATGAAAACAACCGAACGTGGGGCTTTTATATTGATCCTCGTACGGAGAAAATGTACGCAACCACTAACTTTGGTAATTCCGCTACGGCCACTAATAATTTATACGTCTTTGATGCGTCAGCCTTCGACGATAACAGTGCCACTTGTGTGGAGCCAGTTAGTGTTCCGCTCACCAACTTTCCCGTTAATAATGCCATCATTGCGGGGGTAACTACCGACTTGGAGGAGAACATCTACATTGTAGTATTAGCGGATTTAAACGTCAGTGCTACCGATCCACCCACCTACATCTTGAAGTACGGGCCGGACTTCTCTTTCCTCGCCATGAGTACAATGGACGATGCGGACGATGGAACGGGTTTTCACGAAGCCATCGGAATCATTTACAGTGAAACCACCGATAGGATCTACGTATCTACCGGTGCACAGATGGACCCTTGCATCGCCTCCTTTACTACTGATTTGACGACTACCGTTGGAATCGTACCCGCACCGGGTAATGGTGACAATGGAAAGGGTATTGCGATCACGAAAGAGTGTTGTCCTACGGATAATAATCAAATAGTCAGCCTGGTCGTTTGTACCAACGATACCCGCGACCCTATCTTCCTCAACGAGATCTTCCCTTGTGATGGTGTCATTTGCGAGGCCCAGTGGGAAGAGAGTGCTGGCAATTCTGCCGCTATTCTTAACCCTTGCGATTTATCGATTAATACGATGGCGGCTGCGGGCTGCTACACCTTTACGCGCGAGTCTCTTGGCGGGCAGGGTACACAATGCGGCGCCTTTACCCAAACCCTCCACGTAGAAATCGTCGAACTTCCTGATCTAACGGTCTCCGGCGATCAGACGATCAACTGTGGTGATATGGCCAGTGACCTGACGGCAACGACCACCGGCACCATCCTACGCTGGGAAAGCAACACGACTTCGTGCGGAGCGGATGATGACTGGATGGCCATTCCCGGTACGGCGGGCATGACGACCTATAATCCTGGTACTCCTCCCCGCACGACGCACTACCGCGCCATCATCGGTGGTACGAGCACGGGCAACGGCCCGGACTGTCCCGGTGGCGACTGCGAACTGGCTAGTAACTGCGTGACGGTGGAGCTAGGCGTAGCTTGCCCTCCTTGTACCATTGCTATGACGCCCGCCGAGACGGGTTGTGTCGCCAATGGTGACGGTACCTTCACGACGACTTACGACCTCATGGTAGCCTGGGAGAAGCTCCCCGCTAGTAGCATTACGCTGATGAGCACGGGCGACGGCACGCTATCAACAACAACCATTTCGGCCGCCACCGTTTCCGGCGGTAACAGCACGGTAATCACCTATACGGTACCCGCCGACGGTACGGGCCGTGAAGAGATCACGGCGACCTTTGACGATGACGCAGCTTGTACCACGA
>JBCDIR010000830.1:0-1810 GCA_038748735.1 Bacteroidota bacterium
TCCAACTGGCTACGGGTGCGGGAGAAGGCCGCAGCTTCGACTTCGACCTAGCTGATTTTGCGAGCACCTACCAGCTGGATACCATTACCGTTCATCACTGCCTGAAAGTTCTAGCACAAAGTGGTTGGCTCAGCGTCAGCGATGCGGTGTACTTGCCCGCTAGTTTACAAATTCGGGTTAATAAAGACCGTTTGTACGATTACCAACTTAAAAATGCCAAGTTAGACCGCATTCTCAAAGTCATCTTGCGCTCGTACGAAGGCGCTTTTAATCATCCGGTCAAGCTGCGAGAAAAACAACTGGCCCAGTTCCTCAAAATCCCAAGCCGCGAATTGCGCCAAGCCCTACACCGCATGCACCAGGATAGCATCATTCGCTACGCGCCACCCAAGGAGAAACCACAGCTCACTTTTTTACGCGAACGTGTCCCCAACGAACTACTCAGCATTGACCTCGTAGCCTACCGCGCGCGGCAGGAGCGGGCCGCCCAACGCCTCAAAGCCGCCGTTCGTTACGTAGAGACCGAACGTTGCCGCAGCCGCCTCCTCGTCGAATACTTTGGAGAAACCACCAGCCAGGATTGCGGTCAGTGTGACGTGTGCCTAGCGCTGCAAAAGAACCAACTCAGCCGTCAGCAGTACCAGCAATTACGCGATGCGATACGTGCTCGCCTGACGCAATCGCCCAGTGATATTAAAACACTCGTTAACGCTTTCGGACCGAAGCAGGAAAAGCGCGTCCTAGTAGCTTTGCGGTACCTACTAGACGAGGGATTTGTGGAACAAGAGGGGCAGGTTCTCGTGTGGAAAGGATAGTGGATCCGTTTTCTATTGCAAAACCGAATACCCGTCCGTAATAAAGGAAAAGGCCTTGTTACCATTCTGACCAATCATCACCGCTTGAACAATGGGACGAACCGCCGGGTTTTTAGCACTGATTTCTACCATAAAATTAGCCCCCGGACCACCCGTATCGTCGTCGCGTTCGATCACGTAGTTAACCGTACCCATTGGTGGCAAACTGATGGTGCGATCCAAGTAAGAACGCACTAGGCTACCGTCCGTACTGAAATAATCAATCTTGGACACGAACAAGGAATCATCGTAACTGGAATTACGGATGCTGAGCGTAGCCGCCAGCAACGTATTCTGGTTCTGTTGGTCAATGTAGATATCCGAGTAAATCGGTACGTAGATGAGGTCACTGAAAGAAATATCGGCCTCGTTGATTTGTGTCTCCACCTCCAGCGTTTTGAACTCATTTTCGCCCGAAGAAGGATTGTTGTTGGGGTCGGGTGCTTCGCAGGCGAATAGAAAACCAAATAACAGCAAAGAGATGTAAGGTTGCATGATAGTAGATTTCTCCTGAAACCGACTCTTCCCCCCTAATGTTCGCAGCTCAAACCCGTAGATTTGCCCTTACTGATCGAGACGTATGCCCAAGCGCAGCCCCGCCGTCAATTGCTGCAAGCTACTCTCGGCTTGTATTTCGGTTGGCAAAATAATTGGGCTTTCGTCTCCCAGCGCAGGCCACTCTACCGAGGGATAATAGCGGAACCCAACTTGCGGCGTAATGGTCACCAAATCGGATAAACCCAAGTCCAGTCCAAGACCTAATCCAAAATTAAAGGCTGAGATGTTGTCCGTCACCTGGACCCCAAATAAATTATCGTTGAGGGTTTGCGAAAAGTACGACCAGCCTGGTGAAAGCTGTAAGAACAGCCCTTTCTGCAAACCTGGTCCCTGCTTAGAAAAGGTCGGACAGTCACAATCGCCCTCGAAGTCGAGGACGTAAAAGTTGGTGTTGAAGA
>JBCDIR010000831.1:0-1780 GCA_038748735.1 Bacteroidota bacterium
GCTCGTTTTAGCAGATTTGGAACGGCGTCCCGAATTATTGGAAGTTCCCGCCGTACGGGTCTACGCCAGTTGTTACCGGGCCGTAGTAGCTGGGCGTAGCGAGGAAGACTTTCGCACCCTACGGCGGGTCATCGCTGCCCAACGGGATCATTTTCCCAAACACGAAATGCGGGATATTTATCTGCTGGCCATCAACTACTGCATTCGGGCGCTCAACGCTGGCCGCCGGGAACTACTGTCCGATATTCAGCAACTTTACCGGGAAAGTTTGGAGCAAGGTTACCTACTCGAGGACGGTCACCTGCCGGAGAGTACCTTTACTAACATGATTGCCCTCCACCTCAAACTGGGTCACTTCGACGAAGGCGCGCACATCATGGAAACTTACGCCCAGGACCTCCCCGCCGCTACCCGCGAGTCTATCCTACACTTCAACCGCGCCCGCTGGTATCATGCTCAGGGTCAGGCGGATACGGCTTTACCGCTCCTGGCCCGCGTGGATACCAATGCCCCGTACTTGTACTTGGGAGCCAAGAGTTTACAACTCCGGATTTTTTACGAACAAGGAAGTTACGCAGCCAGCGAGAGTATCCTGCAACAGTTGCGCCAGTACCTCCACCGACGTAAAGACCTGGGGTATCGGCAGGAGAATTATCGCTTGTTGGTACAGTTTTTCCGGCAACTGTTGAGCGTTTCCGCTAAGGATAAAAAAGCAGTTGACTTGCTTATTGAAAAGGTGCAGGCAGCCCCCACGTTCGCAGAAAAAGTATGGTTGCTAGCACAGTTGGAGCGACTTTGAAGAGGGGTAAAAGCCCGTAAAGCGTGCTAGCACGAAGACGGCTCGCCGAATGCCGTTCCACTGCGACGAAAGAGCACTGCCCGGCAGACTTATACGACCAAACCAGCGAAAATTCCCCAAAAATTAGTACCGCCACTACTCCTTCGCAAAAATCATCTCCCGACTCTTGAACGCCTTAAATTCTAGGGCATTTCCACTCGGATCGAGCAAAAACATGGTCGCTTGTTCGCCTACTTCCCCATCGAAGCGAATGTAAGGTTCGATGATAAACTCGCGGCCCGCAGCGCGTAAACGCTCCGCTAGCGTGCGCCACGTATCCATGTCTAAAATGGCACCGAAGTGCTGTACGGGAACGTTCTTTCCGTCCACTTCGTTGGTGGGTCCGGCGGGCATTTCACCGTCCACGAGATGTGCTGATAGCTGGTGACCAAAGAAGTCAAAATCGACCCAGCGCTCCGCCGAACGGCCTTCTTGACAGCCGAGTAAATCCATGTAGAACGCACGCGTAGCACTGAGGCTTTGTACGGGAAAGGCGAGGTGAAAAGGGGGTTGCATCTTCCTAGATTTATGATTTTACGAATGTAATGTGGGTTAAACCAAGCCACGTAAACAAAACTAGCATTTATTTCGGAAGGCTAACGGATAATCCCGTCGGGAATAGCGGTAACAGCACAATAGATATTTAGCCATCTGTTTTGATCCGAAATGACTCAGGACGGATGCGCATCCTCATTGCGGTGGTGCTTTTCGCCAACGCTCAATTTCTTCGCGGGCGTAAGCGTCGTCTTCCCAGCGGATGATCTCGACCTCGCCATTACCTTTGTAGTTTTGGAACCAATCCTCAATGATGCGCAGCGCCGCGTCGTAGCGGGTCGCAAAGTCCAGAAAGTTATCCGCCTGAATTACGGAAGCAGCCCCCTTAGCCGGAATAGCGATCAGCTGAGTGTAAATCTCCCCCAGATCCAGCAGCACTAGAGCACC
>JBCDIR010000832.1:0-1756 GCA_038748735.1 Bacteroidota bacterium
TCAAATGCCTGCTGCAAGTCCAGCCAGCCCTCGAAAGCGCGGGTAATATCGTTATTGGTTGCTTCGAGTAGGGATTGCGCGTACGCGCCGGTGAGTTGCTCGTATTGCTGTTCGTCAGTACCGAGTTGGAAAACGTTGTTGATTTGGGCGGTCGTTCGGCTCGGAAGACCGATTAGTAAAGTAGCTACGATTAAGAATAAACGCATATTATTTGGGATATTTGATTGGTAATTGTCCCTCCCTCCATTCCGCCGAAGGTTAGGAGATAAGATTTTAGTTTGAAAATCACTGGCACAAAAATAGCTAATTTCAGTTTCCTAAACGAACTGCCGTTTAAAACACGTTGTTGGTCGAATAGCTGGAGCGGGTTGCTGAATAATTCGCATCTTTGTACAATAGTCTTTGGTTCATCTTATCGCAAACAACCAACGACAACTATGATACTAGATATAATCTGTTTAGTTTGTGCGGCTTACGGCTTCTACGTCGGTTATTCGCGCGGCATTATCAAAACGGTACTGACGGCGGCGTCTTTTCTATTTGGCGTCACGGCTACGGCTAAGTTTAGCCCCACGGTCGGCGATATGCTATTGGGTTCCTTTCCGACGATGGGCGAAGGCTTCTCCTTACTCCTCGGTATGATTTTGACCTTCATTTTGACCTTAGCCATCTTCCGGCTAGTGGCAAATGGACTCGAAAACGTACTAGAAGCCGTTAATATCAACTTCATCAATCAGATCATGGGTGGCGTCATTTCGATGCTGTTCTTGATTTTGTTGTACAGCTCCTTCGTCGCCTTTGCTGACAATTCTCGCCTCATTGACGAGACGACCAAAACGACTTCTAAGACCTACGCCATCGTACGTCCCCTCCCCGACTACGCCTGGAAGACGGGTAAGCGCATCTGGCCCGTTTTCCAAGAGTTTTACCATCACGCGATGGACATTATGGACCAAATTGACTCCCAAGTAGAACGCCAGGAGAACGACCGCTTCTTCGAGGTCGAGGACGAAGAAAACAATGGGCGTCCACGTCGGTACTAAGCTCCTCCACGCGTCTCTACCCGCAGCGGAACCTCTCCGTAAGAAAGTACGTAACGGGCGACCAACCACAAAGGCAAAGCACTGAACATGATTCCGAACATGATCATAAAGTACTCACGTGGCTTGGGATAGCGATTGACACGAATGTCGTTGGGTTTGCTGGGGTTTACGTATATCTGCACCCGTTTCCGACCAGCTTGGCGGGCAATCCGCTTTAGCAAATCACTATGTCCCAACACCTTTACACCTCCGTTTTGCATACTTATTTGCGCTCGCGTACTGAACTGTTGTTGGTACGTCTTCCCTCCGTAAGCATAAGTCAATTGTAAGATGCTAGGCTCCGAATCGGTCTGCTTCAGCACAGAAATTTCGGCGGGCGTGGTGGGCCAATCCTGATGCTGCCGCTGTTGTAATACCTGCCATACGCCACTGCCCAGCATTCCCACCCCGATTACGATAAAAGAAAGTAGAAAAAGTCCGATGAATACATTTAACCAAGTAAAAATGCGTGGTTTCCAGCTCATGACAGTTAGTTGACGAATTGCAGTGTGTGCTCCCAATTCACTCCCGCCAGATGGTAGCCCCAGGCGGCCCAAAGCAACAATACCGGAAAAAGAATACCCAGCATAGCGGTGATGAGTAGGTACCGCCAAGGCAATTGCTCCTGCCCGGGATAAAGATAAGCATCCGCAGGAGGTTTAGGATTGACGTAA
>JBCDIR010000833.1:0-1748 GCA_038748735.1 Bacteroidota bacterium
GATGCCAAATGCAGAGAGGCCCGGCCAGTCCGGGCTTTCTTCTTTTAAACAAGTTCTTTTAGTAAGTAGGGTAATTCTATCAAATTAGTAGGATTTAAATAAAGTACTTACCTTTGTACTGACCAGCTACTTTGTCCATGTCCGTCAGCACTATCCCCGCCGTCCTTTCAGAAGCCATTTCCGTACAGCGCAGCTTGTTTGCCGAGCGCCTAGCTACCTACCGTGCGCAGGGGCTACGTATTTTTGCCTCCTCTTCGTTTCAGACCCACAGTATTCCAATGCTGCACCTCATTAGCGAACTGGATGCGGCTATTCCCGTAGTGTTTTTACAAACGGGTTTTCACTTTCCCGAAACCTTAGCTTTTCGGGACGAAATCGTAGCGCGTCTGGGTTTAACCCTGATCAACGTGGAGTCCGCCGTGCCGAAAGTCAATCAGCGGGATACAGGTGGCCGCTTTCACTTTGCGAGCGACCCCGCCTATTGTTGCTATCTGAATAAAACGAAACCGATGGAGCCAATTCTCGGTCAGTACGACGTCTGGATTACGGGCGTTCGCCGCGATCAGAACGCTAACCGCAAAAACTTCCCACTCGAAAAACCCGGTCCTTTTGATACGCTCCGCTTCCACCCCATGCTGGATTGGAACAATAAAATGATCCACCAATACCGCAAGGCGTACGCGCTACCTACGCACCCGCTGGAGGCCAAGGGCTACCTCAGCATCGGCTGCGCCCCCTGTACCCAAAAGTTTGCACTGGGCGAAGGGGATGAACGCGGTGGCCGCTGGGCGGGACTGAAGAAAACGGAGTGCGGGCTACACACGGACCTGGCTTGATCTGTGAAGATAATAAGGACTAGGCAGGTAAGGACGCATTGCAACGCGTCCCACTCGGCAATACGAATCAACTTATGACGTTATGAAAATCCTCCTCACCGGCGGCGCGGGCTACATCGGCTACGGCCTCGTACGTCAGCTGATGTTTGCACCCGAGATCAGTGAAATCGCGATCTACGATAACCTGTCGCGGCGCAACTACGCCTTCTTCGACCACCAGAAGTTTCTGGAAAAACCCATCCAGTTCATCCATGGCGATATATTGGACGGTCGTAAGTTAGCACAGTCGCTGAAAGGGGTGGACGCGGTCATTCACTTAGCCGCTAAGGTCACTACTCCCTTCGCCGACACCGATGCCCACAGCTACGATCAAGTCAATCACTGGGGGACGGCCCAAGTCGCCTACGCCGCCGAACAAGCGGGAGTACAGCACCTCGTTTACCTCAGCAGTGCCTCCGTCTATGGCCACGCCGAAGAACCCGCCACGGAGGAACACGCGCCCGCGCCCCGTTCCTATTATGGTATTGCCAAATTATCGGGAGAGGAGCAGGTCGCGCGCCTGCGAGATAAGATGCGGGTACACATCATCCGCTCGGGTAACGTGTACGGCTACAATCCGGCTTACCGCATTGATTCGGTCATCAATCGCTTCATTTTTGAGGCCCACTTTGAGGGACGCATCACGGTTCAGGGTAGCGGCGAGCAGCAGCGCGCTTTCATCCATGTGGACAAGCTGGCCAATGCCCTGCGCCAGCTACTCAGCAGCGATTTGCCGTCGGATACGTATAACTTGGCCGAGCACAACTTCTCCATCAATGACATCGTCCTATCCATCAAGATGCTCTATCCGCAGTTGGAAACGATCAACGTAAATCCGAATATGCCACGTCGCAATATCAGCCTGTCTTTGCC
>JBCDIR010000834.1:0-1742 GCA_038748735.1 Bacteroidota bacterium
CAAGAATTTGAAGTAGCCTGGTACGGTAAACCACCTCCTCCAACCAAAACGATTAAGGGATTGCACTACGCCCCCGACTGGCTCTCCTTTGCCGATCAACAAGTTCTCCTTTCCGCTATCGACGGCGCTCCTTGGTCCAACGTGTTGCGCCGCCGTGTACAGCACTACGGTTACCGCTACGACTACCGCCAGCGCAGTATCCAGGCCGATATGCAGGTGGGGCCGCTTCCCGCTTGGACCAAAATTATTCAGCAACGCCTCGTGGCAGCAGGTTGGTTCACTGCCTCACCCGACCAAATGATCGTCAATGAATACCTGCCGGGACAAGGTATCGCCCCACACGTAGATTGTGAACCCTGTTTCAAAGACACGATCGTGTCTATTTCGTTAGGCGCACCGGCCTGTATGGACTTTTCACGGATAAATACTGCGGAAAAACGTACTCAATTATTACTACCCGGTAGCTTACTGGTGTTACAAAAAGACGCACGCTACGCTTGGCAACACAGCATTCCCGCTCGCAAATCTGATACCTTGCACGGACTCCGAAAACCGCGCCAGCGACGGGTGTCGCTCACCTTTCGACAGGTTATCTTAAATGCCTAGTAACTATTTAGTTAAGGTTACTTTAGTGACTTAGTACTTACGATTTCGCTTCGCGGCTTCTTCGAGGTTTCCGTTCCTTTTTTAGTGAAATGATTGTACTGATGTAAATCAGGAGAATCATGATCTAAACAAGGAACTTAGGAGAACCTGCCTGATCTGCCGATCTCGGCAGGCAGGAAATCGTCAAACCTTGGCTCTCGGCTCAGCCGAGACCAGGCAAATAATTACAACGCACAGTAACCGCTACCGCCTCGGCCCCGCCCCCAGCGGCGTATCTGGCACTCCCACTGGTACACGCCCTTGCGCTACGGGCATCGAAAAGGTCGGAATACGTGGTAGTACGTAACGCCCAAACAGCTTGCACTCGTCCGCATGCGGATAACCGGAGAAGATGAACGCCCGTATCCCCATGTCCAGGTAGCGTTGTAGCTTGGCGAGGACCTGATCCGGTGTACCAACGATCGCTCCGCCACAACCCGAGCGGGCGCGCCCGATACCCGTCCACAAATAATCTTCGACAAAACCATCATCATCCGCCAGGTTACGCATCTCGCCCTGACGCGCTACGCCGTAAGATTTTCCGTCCTGGGCGCGGAGGCGAATGGCCGCACCGCGTTCGTCATCTACGTACGTCATCAGGTTGCGGGCGGCGGCACGGGCTTCGGCTTCCGTCTCTCGTACGATGACGTGGATACGGAGACCAAAGTCAACTTTACGACCGTAGGCGGCGGCTTTTGTACTCATGTTTTGCATCAAACCGTGAAGCTTTACTTCCGTTTCGGGCCACATGAGGTAAACGTCGCAGTGTTCGGCGCACAGGTCGACACCGGGCGGAGAGTATCCACCGAAGTAGAGCAGCGGCCCGCCGTTTTGCTGGTAGGGTTGAACGGGTTCCGTAGTGGCGAGCTGAATATTATAAAACTCGCCCCGAAAGTCAATATGATCTTGGGTCCAGCATTGCTTCAGAATTTCGATGACCTCGCGGGAACGTTGGTAGCGGGCGGCAGATTCCAGTTGCTCCCCTGGCATATTGGAGGAAATGATGTTAATGGTCAAACGCCCCCTGAGGATATGGTCAAGGGTAGCCAGCGCGCGGGCCAACATGGGCGGATGTACTTCCCCACAGCGGATGGCGG
>JBCDIR010000835.1:0-1739 GCA_038748735.1 Bacteroidota bacterium
AAGGCAGCCGCTCCCAGCGGATCGCGTACGTAGTTATAGCCCGTTTTCCAGCGCAATTGGCGGAGTTGGGTATTGATCTCTAAGGCGTGTACACGCTCAGGCACGAGAAACGGATTACCTTGAATAGAAGTAAACGGATCCTGGTAAATGAGGGCAGGATTGAGGTCATCGTAGGGCTGGCGGTTGATACCGGCGCGATAGCTGAAGTGGAGTTGGTAGTCGTCGTTCCAACGGTAGTTAACGGATAAATTAGGAAATACCGCCCAGTAGCGATCCGCAATGGCCGCCGCCTGTGCCGCTACCGCTACGTCATAATCGGTCCACTCGGTGCGCAAGCCGAGGGTATATTGCCAATGCTGTCCCCACTTTCCGTTTACACTCACGTAAGCTGCCGCGATGTATTCTCGGTAGTTGAAGACGTTACTAAGCGTCGGATCCCGCTCCAGCGTTCCTTCCGTATCAACGGTTTGCAGGAAATCGGTGGCGCTATCGTTGCTAACGGAACTGCCTTTGATACCGGCCTCCAATTGCGCCTCAGCGGAAAGCGCCTGAGTCCAGTCCAACTGTAAAGTAGTAATACGAATCCTCCGCTCGCCGATGTTCAGTAGGCGACGTTGGCTATCCAGTAGCCCTTCTACACTAGTTTCTAAAATAGTGTTATCGGTCGCTTCCGCAAAATCGTTGTACTGCGCCCCCACAAAAAGGGAGGAGCCCAAACTATCCAGCGCTTGCTGATAATTGAAGGACAAGCTGTGGTTACGCTCCAAGACGGACTGCGCAGTTTCGTTGCCAAAAACACCCTGGCCGTCCAGGTCTGCCAGTACGTTTCGAGCAGCAATCAAACCGCCTACCTCCCGGTACTGCCCTGCGTAATCCAGCGACCAGTAAGTACCCGTACCCAAGCGTTGTTGTACGCCCAAGCCGTAACGCGAAGCGTGGCGCAGCAGCGGTTGCCAGCGCGTAGTAACTGCGGAGCTAAAGAAGATGTCCTCATCCGTACGGTCGCGAGTGGTGATTTGTTGCCACACATCACGACCCCGCTCAAAATTGTAAAAGCTACTCCAATTCCAGCGGCCCCGTGCCAGTTGTCCCTGCAAATTAGTCTGCATTTTGGACCCCGCGTAAGGAGAATACTCCAAATTTTGGGTGGCTTGCAACTGTTGGCCGTCCCGGCTGCGGGCGATGGTGTGGATGTGAATGACGGCATTGCCTTCGGCATCGTAGCGGGCCGAGGGGTTCCGAATGATTTCGATGGTCGCAATATTAGCGGGCAAGACCGTAGCCAATTGAGATGGTAAAACGCGTCGCCCGTCCAGAAAAATGGTAGCCGCACCCTTGCCCAGTACGGACAAATTACCCGCGTCGTCGAATTGGATTTCTGGCGTCAGGCGTAGCAAATCCTCAACGGAACTACTGGTGGACAACATCGTTTCCGCTACCGTCACCTCTACCGACCCGTCGGGCTTTTGGCGGTAGGTCGGGCGGGTACTTTTGACCGTTACTGCCGCTAAATCCCAGGCTGGCGGGGATAATTCGATTAACGGTAACTGTATTACTCCCGCTTGCGGAACTGCCTCAATCAGGAACAAGGTATCGGCAAATTCGAGCGAAGTCAATTGCAGGTAAAACGGTGGCGGCACGGGTACCTCAAGGCGAAGCTGGCCGTCTACGAAGAAATCACCCGTGACGTAGCTAGAGTCCGTCGGGGAAAGAACTATTGCGTTGCCGCTGGGCCGGGT
>JBCDIR010000836.1:0-1738 GCA_038748735.1 Bacteroidota bacterium
AGCGTAAGTAGCCCGCCAAGCCGTATCGGGTAAAGCCGTATAGCAAACGCCCTCCTCGGGGTAAACCGCCCCTTGTATTCCTTCGACCGATACACTAAATAGTGGGTCGGGGTCTCCAAATAAGATGGGGTCCGTACAGTCAGAACTGGCCGTGCCCGACTCCACAACCAACACCACTTCCACCTGGGCAAGCGACCAAAAACTACGCAGACAACAGCTAATAAGTAGTAAAAAACGATTCATACGCAATGTGAAGTGTTACCGCTAAGGTAACCGTTAGATAAAATGGACGGATGCAACAGAAAGAATAGCACAATCGAAGCTAATTACGCCCTGGCAGGGACAGTAATTACTTGAATATTGCTCAAAAACATCTGCAAGATAAGCAGATTGTCAACTGGAACGGTAAATAGTTAGTTGCGCATGGTTAACGACCAGGAGTAACGAAACATTGCCTCGGTAATTACAAAATCTCCACAGTTACTACTTCCTCACACAGGCAGCGAATACGTCATTCGGGTCCTCTTTTAGCAAAACCCTTGCATTTTTCAGAATTGCTGCTGCAATATAATAATGAACCAGCGTTGTGCGATTATCTTTGTAGACGAAAACCGTGCGAACTAACGTTTTGTGAACGTCCAACTTTGACCCAAGAAAATAGCAAGCCAAACAATGAAACAAACGCTACACCGACACCTGTGTTCTTTGCTGTACCTAGGAGTGTTCTGCTCCGGCCTCTCCCTCTCTGCCCAAACTTTCCTCATCAGCGACGGGGACATCAGTGGCGAGTGCGCCGGTTCCTTCTTCGATAGTGGCGGACAAAACGCGGGCTACGGAATCAACGAGGACTTTACCATTAGCATTTGTCCTAATCTCGCTTTTCCGTCCACTGGTATTCGATTATCGTTTGCGGGCATTGATGTCGGTGCTACTGATCTATTTGAAATTTATGATGGGCCTACTGTTGATCCAGCTACTCAGTTTGATGGTTCTTTTTTAGCTAACGTCAATCAAGCATTTGCCATAGAAGCAACGGCCAACAACACCAGTGGTTGCCTCACTATCGTTTTCCAGTCCGACGATACGGACGAAGGTAACACGGGTTGGATTGCAACGATTTCCTGTGTGGCTGCTTGCCAACCCATCGAAGCTGTTCTAGTGGGCAGCGATCCGATGGTCAGCCCGCCGGATACGGGCTATATCGATGTTTGTCCTGGTCAGGAGATTACTTTAGAAGCTATGGGTATTTACCCCCAGAATGGCAATAGCTACACCCAAAGCGATGCGCTTTCTCGCTTTGACTGGGTACTCGGTGACGGAACAACAACCGTCGGCCCCTCCATTCGGCACACCTACGGCCAACCGGGTGGCTACAATATTCAGTTGACCATCACGGATACTATGGGGTGCCGCAACAGTAACTATTTATCGCGCCGCGTGCGCGTATCTCCCTACCCTATTTTTGATCTGGACGACAACTTAGACCCGACGATTTGTGCAGATCAACAACTAAAGATCACCTCTTCCGTAGACGCGCAAAACCCAGCAAATTTGACGGTCAGCCCCAGTACGCAAACGTTTAGTCCACCGGGATTCATCGCTGATACCGTTTTTCTACCCGACGGAACGGGTACGAGTTATTTCTCCAGCTTGCTACTTAATCAATTTGAAGAAGGAGCTACCCTAGATAACGTAGCGGATTTAGAATCGCTCAGCCTGAATATGGAACATTCTTTTC
>JBCDIR010000837.1:0-1732 GCA_038748735.1 Bacteroidota bacterium
GGGAGTTCACCGACTTGATCACTTTCAAAAGTGACGTTGAAAGCCGTTTGAGCGAATGAATTTGGCCCCAGCCAGCATTGAAAAAATAGTAAAAGGAAAAGGAATGGAGTAGTTGTTCTCATAACACGATAGTTGATTACATTATCTTTTTATGACTTTATGCGTTTCGACTGCTCCAGTTACTGGATCGTAGATGCGCAGCAAATAAACACCACGGGCCAATTGGTTTCCCCGCAGGGTATACTGATCAAATAATCCGGCTGCGCTTAACGCTTTCCCGTCACTGGTGAAGAGCTGAAGCGTCAAACCAGGTGCGGCGTTTAAGATCGTCAATTCTTCTGTAAAAGGATTGCTGGAGAGCCGGTATTTTTGAGTAGCAAAGCTGTTAGTCGTAGAAGTGACACCTGGGTAAAATTTGTAAACTCCAACGCCTAGTGCGGGTAACTCAGCCGTCAGATTTGTACCGTTGAATGTGTAGGAAGTACTACTAAATACGTCCGTGTAAGCGTTGGTGAGCGCAGGGAGTCCCGTCAGGGAAAAAGTAGTAGTGGCTTCCGCCGAATTGACGGCAATGACGTAAGTCGTATCTTGCCACTGCTGCGCTAGAACCTTAACGGCTTCGTATTGAATAGCTTCCGTATCTACCGTGAAGCTAGGGGTGAGCTGCGCGCCCTCGATTAAGTCGACTTGGACGGGTACGGATTGACCTTGGAGCAACACTTGCCCCAAGTTTTCCCGGTTAAAAATGGTAGTGGCTGCGTTCAGTGTATCCCAGGACCTACTCAGGCTAGGACTACTGTTGCGGTAGAAATGCGAAAAAACCAGCACGCCTTTCGCCTCGCACGCCAGCGCTAGCCAGAAGTCGTGCCAAGTACCCGCGGCGGTGAGCGATAAGTCTCCTTCGAATAATTCCAGGATGGCCATGACCGTTTTTTCGTCGGCGAGATAATTATCACCTAGCGTATAACCTTGTTCAGCCACCGCTTGTTGGGTTCGCTCCACGCTCCAGCGGACGTAGGCGTGGGGCCACTCTTGCCACTGCGGGTAACAACTGGCGGGCAGGATGTCGAGATAAGGCACGTAAGGTTCCACCCCTCCGACGTCGTAGTGACCGGGGATGTACATATAGGTCGGTCGCCGTAATGGATCGTACTGGCGGGTCCAGGCTGTGTAGTCTTGGACGATCTCGAATTCGTTGCTGTACCAGTAGCGGAGTTCCTCGGGCAGGTCCCACCAAGCGAGGTTGGCTTGGGTTGCCTGTTGCATTATCTCCTGAGCGATGACGGATTCGGAACGACTCCACTTTTCGCCGATGGAATCGAGGTAGCTGAGCCTGGCCATGGCTTGCAGACCGTTTGCTGCACAGGTAGCAAAATAGTCATCACTGGTCGGTGCTTCTTGGTACGTGTGGCCGCAATTCCAGTGGTCAGCGCTCACCACGTCGTAGGAGTTGTAAAGTGCGTAGAGGCCCAGCGGAAATTCGTTGCCGTAAGGGTACAGCGCCTGACCAAAAGTGGATTGAAGGGCTGGGATGGTTAGGAAAAGTAGCACATATCTCATCGTACTCAGGGTTGTTTTTGTTAAGCTCAATTTTTTACAACGCACTAAAACCGATAACCCGCGTACAAACTAAAGTTCACCCGCTCGAAGTCAAAGTTGTATTCCGCCGTGAAGCGTATGGGGCCGAGTGGCGTAACCGTACCCAGTTCTAAACCCACCCCACTGAGGTCGA
>JBCDIR010000838.1:0-1723 GCA_038748735.1 Bacteroidota bacterium
GTTTGTACTTACTGTAAACAGTTCCCTTGACGATGCGATCACCGCCGTACTTTGCATCGCTGAAGAGGGGGTGACCCAGGTGTTGAAAATGAACGCGAATCTGGTGCGTACGCCCCGTCTCCAGTTGGCATTCCACTAGGGTGCAATAGTACATTCGTTCCAGCACTTTATAGTGGGTGATGGCTGCTTTGCCGTAGTCGCCCTCCGGGTAAACCTTTTGCATTTTAGCCTGCCGATCGTGGCGACCAATGTGACCGTTGATGGTTCCCTGGTCGTGTTCTAGGTCGCCCCACACGAGTGCGGTATAGGTTCGCTCGATCGTGTGATCGAAGAACTGCTTGGCGAGGTGCGTCATCGCGTAGTCCGTCTTGGCGATCAGCAATAGCCCGGAAGTATCTTTGTCAATGCGGTGTACCAGACCAATTCGACTGCTAGGATTTCCATCTAGTACGGGGAGGTCTTCGCCAAAATAGTACGCCAGTCCGTTGGCTAACGTACCTCGCCAGTTACCCACCCCCGGATGCACGACCAAGCCAGCGGGCTTGTGCAGCACGATCAAATCGTCATCCTCATAGCGAATATCTAAGGGAATATCTTCGGGTACCAGGCCTATACTTTCCGAGTACGGCTTCGGTAGTACGATCTGGATGTGTTCCCCCGGCTTGACTTTGTGATTGGCTTTTACGGCCTTTCCATCGACGGTAATGGCACCCGTCTTGATGCCGTTCTGAATACGATTGCGCGAAGATTGCATACGGGTATGCAAAAACTTATCGATGCGCAGTGGGGCCTGTTTCCCATCAACGAAAATCTCACTTTTTTCGTAGAAATTGTCTTCTGATTCTTCCGGCTGCGGCTCGTTTCCTTCCATGCTGCAAAAATACGCAAACTTTTCTCGGGAAGACCGGGTGATCTTACTGTCCAATTTCCCCCAGCTCAATCCCCTCCGAGTACGCTACCTGGATACCGTATTGGCTGAAAGCGGCCTTTACCCGTTGGTTAAGTTCGTAGGTGACGGGCCAGTAATCCTCCGGGTCAACGTAGGGGCGCATGGCCAGGACAATGCTGTGGCTATCGAAAGTCTCAATCCCCACACTGGGCGCTGGCTCCGGGAGAACAGCGGGCATTTCGCGCATGACGTTCATAATAATGGACTCCACCTTGGGAAAGTCTTCTTTATACGGCATACTGATTTGGAGTTCTAAACGAACGCTACCCTGAGCCGAGAAATTTGTGACGATATTATCAATGATCTGGCCGTTGGGGATGATGAGGGTCTTATTACCCGGCGTGATCATGATCGTGTTGAACACTTGTATTTTACTGACTTTACCGAATTTTTCGGCCACCTCTACCCACTGTCCCACGCGGTAGGGACGAAACAGGAGAATAATAATCCCCGCCGCAAAATTGCTCAGACTCCCCTGCAGCGCTAAGCCAACGGCGAAGCCCGCCGCCGCCAGCACCGCCACGAACGAGGCCGTGTCAATGCCCACTATGCCCGCTACGGACAGAAAGAGTAAAATTTGTAAGCCAATGCCCACCAAAGCAGCTAAAAAAGGAACGATGTCCTCATTGATCTGCGCCCTCAGCATCGCTTTTTCCGCCGAGCGTCGAATCTGGCGGATGACCTTCAGGCCGATAATTAGTAATACGACGGCCAATAAAAAAGGCGGTGCGTGGTCAATGATCCATGCCGTAACTTGGGCGGTGAGCGTAGTGA
>JBCDIR010000839.1:0-1720 GCA_038748735.1 Bacteroidota bacterium
CCTGCTTCCGTTACTTCGGGGGTATAGGTATTGCCTAGCGCAACGGGCATACCATTAAGTAACCAGCTCGCTACTAAGTCATCACCCGTATCACCACTGCCCATAAGCGTAGCCGCTTCCCCACAGGGTAATTCTAAATCGTCACCCGCATCCGCACTAAAGTCCGGGGCCGTGAAGGTCACCGTCACTACCGCAGAGGTGTCCGCGCAGTCACTATTGGGGTCCGTAATGATGATTTGGTAATCACCGGGTTGCGTAACGGTAGCCGTCAGCGCAGTGCCGAGGTCGGCGTCTACGTTTTCGTCCCGTAACCACGTGATAGTCGGGGTACCAGTAAAGGTCGTACTGCCCATCAACTGGGCCGTTTCTCCACAAGAAAGTTCCACATTTTCTCCCGCGTCCGCACCAAAGTCCGCCGCGCCGATGGTCACGCAAACGATCTGCGAGGTATCCGCACAGCCGTTGTCGGTATTGGTTACGATGAGGCGGTAACAACCCGGCTCGCTTACGGTCGGCATTTGGGTATCAATACCATCCGTCAGCTCGGGACTGCCGTCTTGGGCCTCCCAGGTGTAGGTGAACGGTGCCACCAGGTCCGAAGAACCCGTCGCATCCAGGGTACTTGTTTGACCACAGGGAATTTCTACGTCACCCGCCAACTGCGCTACGGGCGTATTTGGATCCGCTGCTACGGTAAAGGTTTCCGTAGCGGTACAAGCGGGAATCGAGTCATTGGAAATGATCGTTAGGGTGTAATCCCCCGCGCTTTGCGCACTGATGACGAAGGCGTTGGTATCGGATTGTATAAAGCTGTTGCCGTTGCCTTCCCAGGTGATCGTGAAATCTGCTGGGTTACCCGTATTGGACAAATCAATGAGCACTGACTCACCCGTACAGTCGAACATACTGATCGGCTGATTTGGAGCGGGAATTTCTGGTAACGTAAGTTCTTCAGCCACTAGTACTTCAACGGTTTGTGTATTGGTACAATTCGTCTCCGCATTAACGATAGTTAAGGTGTAGGTTCCCGGTGAACCCACGGTGAGGCTAAAGGTACCCTGCCCCGCTAGAATCAGCGGTCCTGACCATTCAATGGTACTGAAGTCAACCTCCTCACCCGTTGCCGTTGCGTTGATGTTTATACTGTCTGTATTGCAATCAAAACGTTCAGGTTCCACTACGTTAATCATGGGTGGTACGCCATTATCACCAATCGTGATTTCAGTATCACCGGAACAGCCATTGTCCAAATCGGTAACGGTAACACTGTATATACCCGGCTCCGTAACGGAAACGTTAGTTCCTGTATCAGGAGTCGTCCCTGCTCCCCATTGATAAGTGTAGTTACCCGCTACGTTGACCTCTACGGTTAGATTACGCATATCCGCTCCACAACCAAAGTCAGGTACGATAGGAATATTGGGTACAGGAGGAAAAGTATCTGCTTGTACGACAACTATCGTGTCCGCTGCGCACATATTATCCATATTGGTAACCGAGAAAACATAGCGCCCCGGATCACTAGTCGTTGTGCTAATCGCAGTGGGATTATCAGCCATACCATCTTCGCCGAGGAAAGTCCATGCGTAGGTGATGTTATCGCCCGTGGCCGAACCGAGTCCACTCATTTCTACGGTCGGCACGTTACACGAAATACTAAGGCTATCGTCCGCAATCATCAACTCGGGTAGCTCTCGGGTATCGGCTACTACGACCGATA
>JBCDIR010000840.1:0-1720 GCA_038748735.1 Bacteroidota bacterium
ACCACCCGGGCTTTGCGTCAAGCTTTCGACACGCGCGCTACGGACTACCAACTCCAGTTGTGGGCGCACCACGCTGCTTGGTTGCCCTTTTTGAACGACGCAGAACGCCAGCAGGTACAACAAATCGCCGAACAAGCAGGCTTTCGGAGCATCCCGTTGCAGGTAGAAGAGACAATGGCCCGCTACGATGCCTTCAGTCCCATCGTACAAAAAGCCTTGACCAGCACCGCCCCGGACGACAATAGCCGGACCCAACGCCTGGACCGTATCCTGACGCACCGGCTGTGGGGGCCGCTCATCTTTTTGGGACTCATGGTCCTCGTTTTCCAGGCGATTTTTAGCTGGGCCGGCATCCCTTCGGACGCCATTGAGGCGCTCTTTGGCTTCGCTAGTGATGGGGTAGAAAACATTTTCCCCTCCGCGTGGTGGCGCGACCTCATCACCGAAGGGATACTGGCTGGGTTGGCGGGCGTCCTCGTGTTTGTGCCGCAGATTGCGATTCTATTTTTACTCATCACGCTACTGGAAGAAGTAGGGTACATGGCGCGTGCCGCCTATATGTTTGATCGCTTGATGCAATCCTTCGGCTTGAACGGGCGGAGTCTCGTGGCCCTCATTTCGAGTGGAGCTTGTGCTATTCCCGCCATTATGAGTACGCGTACGATTGCGAACTGGAAAGAACGCCTGACGACGATACTGGTAGCCCCGTTCATCAGTTGTTCGGCTCGGATTCCGGTTTACGTCGTGTTGATCGGTTTTGTGATTTCGGAAGAGGTGAAGTGGGGTTGGTTCAACGCCCAAGGCCTGGCTTTCTTCGGGCTGTACTTGCTCGGTATTGTAGCGGCCTTGCTGACCGCTTTACTCTTCAAGTACGTACTCAAAAGTGAGGCACCGAGTCATTTACTGTTAGAATTACCCGAATACCGACGTCCGCTGATGCGCAACGTAGGCTTCACGGTTTGGGAGAAAGTCCGCACTTTCGTAGTGGAAGCGGGTAAAGTGATCTTCGTGATCTCCATCATCCTGTGGGGTTTGGCCAATTACGGTCCGAGTGAGCGCATGGCCGCCGCCGAGCAAAACGCCCAGGAGCAAATCGCTAGCCAGGACCTGACGGACGAAGAAGCGGAATACGTTACCAAATCGCTGCAGCTAGAAGCTAGCTTCGCCGGCCAATTGGGACACCTGATCGAGCCCGTCATCCGCCCCCTCGGTTTTGACTGGAAAATGGGGATTGCGATCATCACCAGTTTTGCAGCGCGGGAAGTTTTCGCGGGTACGATGGCTACCTTATATACCATCAGTGATGAGTCCGACGAACAGTCCATTGCGCAACGCATGGGCCGGGAACGCGATCCGATAACGGGGGAAAAGGTCTACAATACGGCTACCTCCGCTTCGCTGATTATCTTCTACGTTTTTGCTATGATGTGTATGAGTACGCTGGCCGTGGTGAAGCGAGAGACGAAGTCCTGGCGGTGGCCAATTTTTCAATTCGTGTTCATGACGGGCCTCGCTTACGGGGCGAGTTGGATAACCTACGCTTGGTTAAGTTAGCAGAACTACGAGTGGGGGCATTATCATGCTGCTTCTGAACTAGGCATGAAGTCCGTATAAACGTACTTGCCTACGAAACGCAGCATGCACTTTTTGACTTCTTCCCGAATTTCAATAAAATGCTTGGTGACTTGCTCTGTGTCTTCGGAGGAAAAGCGCTCCGGAT
>JBCDIR010000841.1:0-1714 GCA_038748735.1 Bacteroidota bacterium
TTGTGGGTGCTCCAACGGATCACCGTAGACCTCCGAAGTAGAGGCAACTAGGATACGGGCCTTCTTTTCCTTGGCCAAACCCAGTAAATTATGAGTCCCTAGTGCGCCCACTTTCAGCGTCTGAATGGGCATCTTCAGGTAGTCGATCGGGCTAGCGGGCGAGGCGAAGTGCAGGATATAATCCAGATGCCCCGGTACGTGGACGAACTTGGATACATCATGGTGATAATACTCGAATTCCGGCAGCGGAAACAGGTGAGCAATATTGTCTTTGTTACCCGTCAGGAGGTTATCCATCCCGATAACGTGGTACCCTTCTTTGATGAAACGATCGCAGAGGTGGGAACCGAGGAAACCTGCTGCGCCGGTGATGAGAATACGTGGCATTTTCGTTGAGTTGGTTTGGTACGAGTAGCTAGGAACTGTGACAAATGAAGTCTACTTTCTTGGGGCCTACCACGTCCCGGATCAGCCGGGAACGTGGTCGCTACGCTGCATGGTTCGCTGCTCGCTCAGCCGCAAAGCGGCCCCCACCACGGGCGTGGCCATTTCGCATCGCTAGTCCGCTGTTCCCACCGCAATTGGGGCAACCGCAGCCACTTACACAATTCTAAAGTAGTCGTATAATTTGCAGTCAGCTTGTAGAGGAGCACAAAGATAAAATAATGCCGCACAAAACCGTATCTTTGAGCTGTACAGCAGCGATTATATTCTGCTACTTTACCGTAGACGTAGCAGCGTGACCAATGTAACGTTCTGCCTGTGCTATTCTCTACTAAAACAGAGTTGATGCCCCAACGTTTCTGCTTAACGAACTCCCCCTTTTTAGCCCTGACGCTGCTCGTTATCGTCGCGTTCTTCCACTTTACACCGGACGCTGCTGCCCAAGACTGGAACCGGGACAATACCCCGCGTGCGCTGCTGTTTAACTTCGGCTACGGTCCCGAACTTCCTGGTGGCGATATGGAACGGCGTTTCGGCCTGACTTGGTCCCCCGAGATTAGCGTTGACTATATGACACTTTCCAACTGGACCATCGGCCTGCAGTGGCAGTATTTACTGGGTCCCAACGTAAAGGAGGATGTACTACAAGGACTCCGAACGTCCACTGGGGCCATCATCGGCACGGACCGCTCGCCAGCGCAGATCAACCTCACCCTGCGCGGCTTCTACCTCGGCGGACAAATCGGGCGGCTCATCAGCTTGTCGGAAAAGAACACCCGAGCGGGGCTGCGGCTCAACTTGGGTGCGGGCATCTTGCAACACCGCATCAACGTACAAGACGATCCCCTGCGTACCGTTGCACCACTCACGGGCGACTACCTGGCGGGTTACGATCGGCTCACTAACGGTTTAGCCATCCACCAATTCATAGGTTATCAAGTTATCGGCATTCGGGACGGCATCAATATCACCGCTGGCTTCGAGTTCACCCAAGCGTTCACCAAAAACCGCCGCAATTACGATTTCGCTACCCAAATGCGTCTGGACGAGAATCGCTTTGACAGCCTCGTCGGTTTCCGCTTTTCGTTTACGCTACCGCTGTGGCTGGGCAACGCGGAGGAGATTTTTTACTAAACACCACCCTTAAAGACGCAATGGCTGGCGTCTCCAACCCGCTCGTAAGGATGGATAATCCGAGCAGCTCCTCGCAGGCTACCAACTCGGTAAAATCCGTTTGCCAACGAGAAGTAATTCCTCACTCCCGTCGAAA
>JBCDIR010000842.1:0-1711 GCA_038748735.1 Bacteroidota bacterium
CGTCAGAAAAGTGCCACTATTCCACTCGAAGTGAACCCACACGAACACCCGTTGTTGGATGAATAATATTTAGAAAAATACCAACATGAGCGAAAACCGCCCCTCCCTAGTACGGAGAATATTTACGGCCCTGGCCTTATTCTTGTTTTTAGTCGTTTTCCCGTTGGGAAGCTATTTATACCTCAAAAAAGGCTACGATTACCAAAAGGCCGCCCTCAGCGATTTGCGGAAAACGCACCGCTTAACCAACTACGACCAACTCCAACTCTTGGATGGCGAACTGGCGGAAGGAGGACTTCAAGGTAGCATGTATCTACTGGGGCTGATGCCGAGTGCGTCGCAGACGGAGGTATCTCGCTACGGTAAATTGCTCTTCAAACTTCACGACCAGTTCAATCACGCCGATAATCTCCAAATCTGGAGCCTGTTCGAACAACAGGATAGTGCCTTTACGACCAATTTTCAGCTACAGCACGAGCTGCCGAACGATAGCACTCAACTCCTCTACTGGACGGCTGCGGAACGCGACTGGGGAGGCTTTTTGGCTCAACTGGGCTTAACGCCGGAAGAAGAAAGTACTCTGGATAAAGGTGCTTTCGTACTCGTGGACGATTCCCTCTACGTCCGCCGCGCCTACGCCCTGGCCGACGATGAGCAAATCCGCCAACTGGTAGAACGCACCGCGATCCTCTTACCCGAACGCGGTAAGCCGGACCCGGAGGTGCGGCGCAAGCAGGAGTATTAGCTGGCGGCATAGCCTACACTGCCTGGTACGGAAGGACGCACCTGCCTGCCGACGCAGTCAGGCAGGTTGCAATGCGTCCCACCCAGCGAGGTGCTATAAGGAGACAGGGAATATCCTCAACTAATCGATAACTAACAGCTAATATGGACAAAATACAACTCGAAAAGCGACTAAAAATTGCGATCTGGATCATCACGGCGGCGGTACTCTTGCTCGTCGGTTTGATGCGGCGCGTCAAAATCCCCTTACCCGACGGTGTGGACTTCAGCTTTCTACCGCCCTTCTATTCGGTACTGAACGCACTAGCGGGCGTGGCGCTCCTGGCGTCGCTCTACTTCATTAAAAACAAGATGGTAACGGCCCACCGCACGGCCAACTTTACGGCCCTGGCCATCTCTACGCTCTTCTTGCTGTGCTACGTAGCTTACCACTTCACGACCCCCGAAACTAAGTACGGCGACGTAAACGGCGATCTCGTCATCGACGCGGCGGAGGCGGCAGCCGTAGCGGGTAGCCGACCGTACTACCTCGTGCTGCTCTTTAGCCACATCATCTTAGCGGCGGGCAGCTTTCCTTTCATCCTCTTCACCTTTATGCGTGCCCACCTGGAACAGTGGGATAAGCACCGCCGCTTGGCACGCTGGGTGTGGCCGATCTGGTTTTACGTATGCGTGACGGGGCCGGTTTGTTATTTGTGGTTGCGGCCTTATTATCAGTAGGGGGGAGCTATTTTTTAGCTAATTCAGCGATACGATTTTGGATGAACTCATGATTGCGTTGAAATTCGGCAAATTGTGGCGCATCCTGCACCAATTCGGACCAAAGCTTGGCCGCTTGCTGATAATGAGACAGCGCTGCGGGAACACCTTCACCGTGATCTTGCTGGTGCTGGCCTAATTTGTAGTAGGCAACGGCGAGACCGTTTTTGAAATTAACGTTTTGGGGTTGCGCTTGGTGGAGTTGTTC
>JBCDIR010000843.1:0-1689 GCA_038748735.1 Bacteroidota bacterium
ACTTCTTCCACGACCTCTTCGGCACTGCTCCTGACAATGGTTTTAGCATTTTCAAAACCTTCGGTCTGCTGGTTGCGCTAGCCGTGCTTTCGGCGGCGCGCCTGTTGTACTTGGAGCTGAAGCGCCGGGCGGAAGTGGGCCAATTCACCGCCGTTCCCACCAAAGTGACGATCAACGCTCCCCTCACGCCCTTTGATTATCTTTTTAATGGACTTTTCGGCTTTTTTCTCGGCTTCAAAGGCGGCTACATTGCGCAAAACCTGAGCGAGATGCAGGCAGACCCGGGCAGTGTACTGCTATCCATGAAAGGCAACTGGCTACTGGGTATTCTGGGAGCCGCTGCCTTCACGGGCTACTATTTTTGGGTAGATCGCCAACGTAAGCAAGCGGGTACGCGCGAAGAAATCCAGGATATTTTCCCTCATCATCGTGTCGTAGATATTGCGACAGTGGCCGTTATCTCGGGCATCATTGGTGCCAAAGTTTTTACCATAATTGACCAACCCGGTGCCTTTTTCTCCGATCCGTTAGGGCAATTTTTTTCCGGTGCGGGCTGGACCATTTACGGCGGCCTGATTGGTGGCTTTCTCGGTTGCGTTTTATGGCTGCGGTGGCAGAAAATCCCCGTGGTACCCGCGCTCGACGCCGTGGCAGTAGGCTTGATCGTTTCCTACGGTGTGGGGCGTATGGGTTGCCACTTTTCGGGCGATGGGGACTGGGGCATCGTCGCGGCGGCCCAACCCGACTGGTGGTTCTTACCCGACTGGGTCTGGGCCTACGACTACCCGCGTAACGTCATCCAAGAGGGACAACCACTGCCCGACTGCGTGGGTATCTACTGCAAACACCTCGTTCCTGCCGTCTACCCCACCCCTATTTACGAAATCACCATGGCTTTCGCCATCGGTGCAATTCTTTGGTCCTTGCGTAAACGCTTGACGCCACTACCGGGGGCGCTCTTTGCCCTCTACTTGGTTTTCAACGGTGTGGAGCGTTTCTTCATCGAAAAGATTCGTGTCAACGACGAGCACAGTATCCTCGGCGGAATGACGCAGGCGGAGTTCATTGCGGTGATTTTTGTGGTAGCAGGACTGGCTTGGTTAGGGCTGATTTGGGCGAAGCAACGACAAGTAGCTCGTTAGAGCATGTTTAATAGAAAGTAAAAAGCCCGAGCCACCACGTGACCCGAGCCTGTTCTCCTTGCTTTTGGGATTAAAACTTATTCGCTATCGAAGCGAAATTCTTGAATAATGAGCTTACCCGCTTCCTGCGTCAGATAGACGTATACGCGGAAAGTTCCGTTACTGGTGGCTAAATTACCGATCAGGTATTGAGAATCACTGCTGCGTGAAGCCCCCTGGTGTACCTCCGCAAAGGAAGTGACCGAATGGGCGGACAAAAAGCGCTTGACTTTTTGCAACGCTTGTGATTTATTCAATATCCCTTCTTCTTCCAGAATGGACAGCTCAATATTCTCATCAAAATACGCCCCGAGCGCCTCCGCATCACCGGCACTGAGTGCCTTCGTAATTTGCGGCATCCCTTCCTGCGCAACCGCTAGGAACGGCGTAAAAAATACAACGAACAGCAAATGTTTCATGACTAACTAGATTTAAGTCAAAAGGCATTATTGCTCACTATTGAGACGTAGGGTACGCCAATAGTCACTCACAACTTGATAAGAGATAG
>JBCDIR010000844.1:0-1670 GCA_038748735.1 Bacteroidota bacterium
CTTGCAGCAAGGCTTCCACGGGATAGGTCATGTACTGCTCCAGCACGTGCGTGTAGGCGTCTGCTAAGCCGTTAGCGAGCTGCCGCTGCGGAATGGTACGCACGACGTTCGGATCGAGCACCGAGAAAACGGGAAAGAGGCCCGGTCCGCCCATGCTCAGTTTTTCCTTTGTTTCCGCCCGCGTAATCACCGAACCGGAATTCATTTCGGAACCCGTAGCCGGCAGCGTCAATACGGTACCGAAGGGCAGTCCTTCGTACGTCCGTTTCCGCTTCGCCAAAATATCCCAGGGTTCGTCCCCTTCGTACAAAGCTGCGGACGACAAAAACTTCACTCCATCAATCACCGAGCCGCCACCGACGGCTAACATAAAGGTGATGTTTTCCTTTTTGATAATGTCCAGTGCCTCCAGTAAGATGTCGTATTCTGGATTGGGGGGAATACCGCCGAATTCGATTACCTCAAAGTCCGCGAGTGCCTCGGTCACTTGCTCGTATACGCCGTTGCGCTTGATGCTACCGCCGCCGTAGCAGAAGAGTACTTTTGCCCCGGCGGGTAGCTCTTTTTTGAGACTCGGAATGCGGTCTTTACCGAAAATGATCTTAGTAGGATTGTGGAACTCGAAGTTATTCATGTTGTCTTTCTTGTCAATGATTAGAACATTAAGACAAGCTAAATGGGCGGTAGGTTTGGTAATTTGATTAATTATTGTCGTGAATAATTCATTGACTTGGTCCACGACCCGCGTGGCGGGTCACGGACGATAAATGTCAGGATGCTGATATTGCGCCGGAGCGCAATCGTCAGCAGCCCACCCTTCCTTGGCTCCGTTCGCCCCGTTGGCCGTAGCCAGCACTTAGGACAATACCTCATCACGCTTGCACAAGTGCAAACATCCAAACTTTTAATGCCACAAAAATTACCCACGAATTATAACCACTGACTAAGTGGAGGAAGTTAACACCGAGAAGTAGAGAAAGGCAGTCGTACCCCATCTACAACAATACAAATATAAGGCAAAACCACTTAGGTAACAAATATTTTTTTACAAAAAAATAAAAAACATTTCAGGGTGTAAAACGGTCAAGTCTCACGCTACCTTCCCATTCTCCGATAAAATCACCGCCACGCCGCGCGTGGCCTCGAACTTACTGAAGACAATGATCAGCATCACCATAATGGGTACGCTCAGTACCATACCTAGCACCCCCCAGATGGCCCCCCAGCCAATCAGGGAAAGCAGAACGACTAGCGGGCTGATGTTTAAGGTATTACCCATCAGGCGCGGTTCTAAGAAGTTGCCGACCACCAGCTGTATAACGCCCACGCCAAGCAAGACCCACAGTCCGTCCCAGAGGTTGCCCGTCTGTAAAACGGCAATGACGCACGGGAAAACCGTTGCAATCAAGGAGCCGACACTCGGAATGTAGTTAAGTAAAAAAATGATGAATGCCCACAGCAGAGGCGTATCCACATCCAGAATGAGGAGCAGGATAAAGCTGAGTAGGCCCGTGATAAAACTCGTCAGCGTTTTGATAGAAATGTAGCTACCGAAGGATTGGTCAATTTCGTTTAGGAGTGCTTTGCCATTCTCGTATTCCGCTTTGTCGCCCTGGAAAAACAGCCGATGCTTTAGCCCGAAAGTCGACTCTTCCAGCAACAAAAAGATA
>JBCDIR010000845.1:0-1667 GCA_038748735.1 Bacteroidota bacterium
CAGTTTACCACTTTCCGTCGGCTCTTTAGGGCGACGATCGTAATTGTCGATGGAAGCATATAAAATCGGTGTTCGACCCTGGTAAGTAAAGGCCAAACCAATACGGCCAGCACCTTCCCCGGAAGGGAAACCGCTCCCTCGGCCAGTCACCAGGTCCAGTTGTTGCCTCCGTCCGTACTTTCGTGGATGCCGCTGCCCGCGCCCGATTCTACAAAGTTCCACGCCCGGCGCGTACGCTCCCAAGTAGCGGCGTACAAGTGGTCGGGATTAGTTGGGTCTAGGACCAGCTCAATTCCACCCGTGTTATTGTTGATGTAAAGTGTTTTTTGCCAGGTCTGACCGCCGTCAGTTGACTTGTAAATACCCCGATCTTCATTCCCATTGTACAAATGACCGAGTACGGCTACCCAGACGGTATTGACATCGCTCGGGTGAATGATAATACGCCCAATGTGGTGGCTTTCGGCCAAACCGATGTGCGTCCAGTTTTCACCGTTATCCGTGGTTTTGAACATGCCCAATCCCGCATAGGAGGAGCGGCTGGAATTGACCTCTCCGGTGCCAAGATAAATTGTGCCAGAACCCCAATCTACGGCCAGGGCGCCAATGGTAAATACGAGCTGTTGGTCAAAACGGGCTTCGAAAGTAGTACCGTTATTCGTGGTTTCCCACAAACCTCCCGAGGCGTAAGCGACGTAAAAGTGCGTTGGGTCTTTCGGGTCTACCGCAATATCGACGACCCGGCCACTTTGGACCGTTGGGCCAATGTTCGTAAACGGCAACTGACGGACGAGGCTCTCTTCCAGCATACTTTGTCGTTGCTGGGCCGCTGCAATGCGCTGCGTAGCGGGCGTCGTTAGGTTTGGATAACCGCCCTGAGCGAGTACAAAAGGCAGGTTAAGGCTCGAAATAAGGAGGACAATGGCGATTCTCATGGCTTCAATGGAATAAAAAATCGTTAATAATTACACTGCGTGAAGGTAGGAAAATACGGGCTATTACAATTTACCATTCCTAGTATTTTCCGTTCCTTTGTTGTTAAACTAGTCGACTGCTTAGCTATGAAAAACGTTGTGCTATCTTTCTTCTCACTCTCGTTACTAATTTGGTCCTGCCAGCCGAACGGTACGGCGGACGATAACGAACCCCTGACCGTTCAACTCGTTTGTGACGAGCTATTGATGAGTGATTCCGAAGCGAATTTTGCGATTTCAGCCGTAGTAGAAGAAAGCAAAGTCAAACTAGCGGAATGTCCGGCTTGTCAGACTATCTCGAAAGAACAGTACCCTAAGTTAGGTATTCCTGCCACTGCTCAGGGGGCCATTGGTGGTCAAGTTACTGGGCAGTGGACCATCGTTTATTGGCAGCAGATGGATAATGCCGTCGAGTTTTACTTGGGGGCCATCGACGAAAATGCTACCCAAGAAAAGTATTTTTCCGAACTAGCGCGCTACGAGCAGGGACGCTACCAGATTTCGCGGCCCTTACATCTAGCCGATTTAGCGGGCTACTATTTACACCAATCAGCGGATACGAGCTACGTGCTCTTCGTAGGTTTACGAGGTCCGTATTTGATGGGTAAATTGTTTTTTACTGCTGAACCCATGCCCGCACAGAAGGTGCTGCAACGCGCCCTGCCGTCCTTCGCCACGGGACCGGATACGCCC
>JBCDIR010000846.1:0-1641 GCA_038748735.1 Bacteroidota bacterium
AATCTTCACCATCGAAGAAGAGCAGTTGATAGTGGAGGTCATCCGCGTTGACAGTCAAAAAATAAGTCCTGCCAGTTTAGAAAACCTACCGTAAACCTGCCACTATGTCGGCCCCTAACCGCTTTTGTGGCGTGAACACTTTTCCGCCCGAGTGGATTCCCCTATTTTTGGCCGGGTTAATGAAAATCATCCTTGCTTATGCTCGGTAAAGTCGAGACCAAGCAATTGATTACGACCGTCGACAAAATACAACAGTATGCAACGATTATTTACGCTAGCGCTGGGTCTCCTCTTAGTGCAATTGACTTTTGCGCAGCAACAAGCCGCCCAAGACAAAGCTCGTGTTCACCTCACCCACAAAGCTGCCGAGTGGGGACTGACCGTGGACGATGTGCGTGACGTGGTCCTCAACGATGCTTATACTTCCAAGCACAATGGGGTACAGCACTTCTATTTTTGGCAACGCTACGCGGGTATTCCGCTCCAAGCGGCCATCAACGGGGTTCACCTGAATGCGGACAACGAAATCGTCTTTGCGACCAACACCTTCGAGGCAAACCTAGCGGCACGTGTCAATACGACCGAGCCAACGATTACGGCGGAGGCGGCGCTGGAGTACGCTTTCGCGGAATTAGGCGTGACGGATGCGGTGCGGCCCGTACTCAAAGAACAGGTGGGACGTACCTACACCTTCCAAGCTCAACCCACCGTTCACAACGATGTTAAGGTGGAACTGCGCTATCAACCCGTGCGGGAGACGGGAGCAATTGTCCTGTGTTGGAACATGTCCTTGGACCTAGCGGGTACCGCTGATTACTGGAGCGTCCGCATCGACGCGCAGACGGGGAAGCTGGTTAGCCGTCATAACTATACTTCCTATTCCCATTCGGAAGAAGATCGAACAGCTACACATTCACACTATCTTTTGTCTAGCCAAACAAAAACAGTGAGCGGCGAACCTTTAGCGGCACCCAGTATGATCGTCACGGACAATGCCAGCTATAATGTATTTCCCCTTCCAGCCGAGAGTCCGATTCACGGCGAACGCGAGTTGATCGTCAATCCGGCGGACCCCGTAGCTTCGCCTTTTGGTTGGCACGATATTGACGGCGAAGCGGGGGCGGAATACACCATTACGCGGGGGAACAACGCCCACGCTTACCTCGACCTAGCAGGTTTCAATTCCTCTCTGGGAGATGAACCAGACGGTGGCGATGATCTCGTTTTTGACACCTATTTCGATCTCAACGATGAGGCGGAAAACCTGCGCGAAGCCGTCGTCGTACAGTTGTTCTACACGGTCAATATGATACACGACATTAGCTTCGCTTACGGTTTTGACGAAGCGGCGGGCAACTTTCAACGGACCAACTACACGGGAGCAGCCGGTGGGGGAGACCACATCATCGCCGAAGCGCAGGATAATAGTACTTCTATCGACCCCAGTTTCAATAATGCTAACTTCTCAACGCCCATCGACGGAGTTAACGGCCGGATGCAAATGTTCATCTGGAATGGCGTGGCGGGTAATCCGCTGGCGGTAGCGGCCCCCGAATCAGTGGCCGGAGGGTATTCCGTAGGAACGGCAGAATTTGCGCCCGTCCCGGAAGTCCCCGTGGTTGGGGAATTAGTCAATGCCCT
>JBCDIR010000847.1:0-1616 GCA_038748735.1 Bacteroidota bacterium
CGCGCTAGCTTTAACAAGATCACCGTTTTTCTCTTTTTTGTAACTATTCTCGTGACCATCCTCGGTGCGATTATGCACGTTGTGGAAGGTGGAACCAACGTCGGTTTTTCCAGTATCCCCAAAGGCATCTACTGGGCTATTGTAACGCTGACGACCGTGGGCTACGGTGATATTACGCCGGGTACGGCACTCGGACAGTTCCTCTCCGCCATCGTAATGATCTTGGGCTATGCCATCATCGCCGTACCGACGGGTATCGTTACGGGGGAATTGATTCGGGAAGCCACTAGAAAACAAACTAACACCCAGGCCTGTCGACACTGCGGCGCAGAAGGACACGATGACGACGCCAAGCACTGTAAGTACTGCGGTAACCTGCTGAATCTACCCGAGGAGGCACTGGCAGAAAAGTAGCGGCTTATTCTACCCAATCACTATCGTTCTAATTCTTGGCGCAGTAACGCATTGGCCTGTTTCGGATCTGCTTGTCCGCGTGACTGCTTCATCACCTCCCCCATGAAGAAACCGATGAGTCCTTTCTTGCCGCCACGGTAAGCCGCGGCTTTATCTGGAAAGGCTTCGATACTGTTTTTCACCCACTGGGCTAACGCATTGCTATCCGTAGATTGTAGCCAGTCGTTATCCGCGGCTAGTTGGGCCGGATCGGCCTTGGGCGAAGCTAATAGCGCCGGAAACAGCTCTTGGTACGCGGTCGAGTTGCTCACTTTTCCTTGTTGGATGAGGGCTAAGAACTGCGCTAGTGTGACATGCCCCAGCGGAAAGTCACTCGGCGCCAACGCTTGATCTTTACACCAGGGCAGAATTTTATTGATAATGAGGTTGGCAGCTCCCTTAGTATTATCCGTATGTGCGATCAAGGCTAGAAAAAAGTGCGCTGGAGCGGGTTCCGCCGTGAGTAGCCCGGCATTATAAGTGGAGAGCTGGTATTCATCAATTAATGTCTGCTCTAGCACCCAGGGCAGCGCGGGTTGACTGTCCGCCAATTCGTCCACTTGTTGCTGCGTCAATTGTACGGGTGGCAAATCGGGATCGGGGACATAGCGATAATCGTGCGCGTCTTCCTTGGACCGTAGTGGGCTGGTCACCCCCGTAGTGGGGTCGAAGTTGAGCGTCTGTTGGGCAACGGTACCGCCGCTTTCAACTATCCGCGTCTGGCGCTGTACTTCGTAGGCAATCGCTTTGCGGGCGTAGCGCATGGAGTTTAGGTTCTTGATCTCACAACGGTTCCAAAAATAATCTGCCCCCACGGGACGAATGGAGACATTGCAATCACAACGCATGCTGCCTTCCTGCATATTACCATCCGAAATACCTAGATAGCGCACGAGCTGGCGCATGGCCGTCATCAGCGCGTCAACCTCTTCAGCGGAACGTAAGTCGGGTTCGGTGACAATTTCTAAGAGGGGCGTTCCGGCTCGGTTCAGGTCGATATAGCTGTGTGGGTCATCACTGTCGTGGATGGATTTTCCGGCGTCCTCTTCCATGTGTACGTGGTGGATACGGATGTGCTTCGTCTCGTCGCCCACCTGAATAGGAATCTGCCCACCGACACAAATAGGCCGAGCATCCTGCGTGATTTGGTACCCCTTCGGCAG
>JBCDIR010000848.1:0-1614 GCA_038748735.1 Bacteroidota bacterium
CACCGCCTTGCGCAATTCGGCATAATCCAACTGGATATTATCGTTGCCTTTGTTAGTTAAAGTTACCGATTCAATCTTCTGTTTTTCCATCGGTTGGATTTTTGGTATAAGAAAAAAAGTATCTATGCCTATGATAGTTCAAAGACTGTACCAATTTTCCGTTCAAAGCTCTTTTAATAAAAAATATTGTCACTACTAAACGTAATGAACTACCACAAATATGCAAAAAAATGTATGTAAATAGATATTAACCCCGAAATTTTTCAGGATTTGTGACATTTGAGGGGATAGTGCTGATAAATACCGCTTTTGGCGCGATTACTTTTGACTAGCCAGCGCTTCGTTAAGACGTTGGATATATTGAGAACTGGTTTGTTGAGGGAGCAATAATATTTATCAATATCTACTCTAATAGAGCCGTTGGTGACCAAAAGTAAGCGTCAAAATCGACGATCTTGTCATTTTTGACGACCACGCCCTCCGCTTCCAGCAATTCTTGCATGCGCGTAGGCGTACCAAAGTGCGTGCGCCCGCTTAGTTCCCCCTTGCGGTTAACAACCCGGTGCGCCGGTACGTCCCCCTGGTGAATCGCTTGGTTCAATGCCCAACCGACCATGCGCGCTGACCCCAAGGTCAGAAAGTCAGCTATGGCGCCGTAATTCGTGACGCGGCCCGCCGGAATGAGCCGAACTACATCGTAGACATCTTCGTAGTACTTAGGTACAGCCATGCGTTATTTTATCCACAAAAATAGGACTTTCGCTGATAACCATTGTCCTGCGGCTCCTTTCTTATTCACCAAGTGTCGATAATACAATGTCCCGTTCTGCCCACTCCCTATGCGTACAGAACCTAAAATATTCTATTTTTGCTGCTTAGTTAAAATAATTGTTGATGCTCAGTACCAAAGTAAAAGCCAGCGCCATTACGCACCTCACGGATGCCCGCTATTTCGCTGCCATGTACGTCGACTGGTTGGGATTTCATCTTTCCCCGGGTAGCGACGAGAGTGTTAACGAAACGCTCGTTATCGCCCTCAAAGAGTGGGTCGATGGTGTACGCATCTGCGGCGAATTCGGCCTAGCTACCGCTGCCGAACTGACCAACAACATTAGGCGCTTAGCCCTGGATGCGGTGCAGCTTGGCCCGTTCACCCCGCTGGACGCGCTAGCTGCTGTTCCCAGCACGGTAGAAGTCATCCAGGAGGTGGTCATTGAACATTATAACGAGGTCGAAGACATCGAAGAATTGCTAGTAGAACGGGCCGAATACGCGCAGTATTTCCTCCTCAACTTCAGCAAAGGCGGACTTTCTTGGCGTAACGTCTCCACGGACGAGATTCCGTTCAGCTTGGCGCAACTACAAAGCTGGTGTCAGCGCTACCCTATCCTACTGGACCTACCACTGGAAGGTACTGCCCCCACGGAAGTATTAGCCCAGGTACCCGCCAAAGGCTTCAGCGTACAGGGTAGCGCCGAAGAGAAAGTCGGCTACAAAAGCTTCGATGACCTCGATGACTTTTTTGAGGACTTGGAGGCGTAGCGGTAACGGCCTCACTCCGTGAACGTACCAGCGTCCTTCTACCTTTTACCAACAGTGAGGCAACAGCCGAAC
>JBCDIR010000849.1:0-1607 GCA_038748735.1 Bacteroidota bacterium
CCGCAATTTAGTCCCGTTCATCCAGCTATAATTGCGGTAAATTAGCCATTGCGTTGGTAACTGCGTAGTTCTCATTTGCGGCAGTTTGTTCTTGTGGCTCCCGGCCCAATTGTACGGGCAATCGTTTAGCTCTTCCTTCCCACTGGCCTTGGTAGAAAAATCGTAAACCTGGCGTAGTATACGTTATCATAGCCGCCGCCTTTGTCCGTGCTTCGTGTTGGGTAGCGAGGAAGCGATCTTCGTCGTGGTTTTCCAGAAAACGAGCGGAGCGTTGCTGAAAAGTTGCATCCGCCCAAAGGTGTTCTCGTATGGGTTGGACCTGCCCCTCGTGTAGTCGATCAAGCAAACGCTTATCGTAGGTATAGTCAAAACCTTGTTGTTGCAACTCCCACTCTAAGTCCCAATAGACCTCTGCTAGTAGTTGAAAACCTGGATATTGCTGTTTGACGGTTTGTATGGTATTCGGCCAGAAGTCGGCTATTTGCTGCTGTTCGGCGCCGAGTACCGAACCCCAAGTTTGTCGAATAACCTTTGGCAGCAACAACATCGCCATATCACAGCGTACCCCGTCGCAGTAGCCGGCAATTTGCAACAGTTGACTTTGCATAAATTCCTGAGCAGCGGGTGCGGCGTAATTGACTTGCAAGGTGTCTTGCCAAGCGGTAAAGTAAGGGTCTTTCCCGTGTGCGAATACTCGGCCGGGGAGCGTAGGCGGGCGGTAATACGTGCTCGCATCACGGGCGAGCCACGCCTCGTCTGCTTCCAGGAAAACATCGGGGCGTTCCCGTAGCCAACGTGTCTCAGCGTGGAAATGATTAGGAACAAAATCCAAGATCAGGCGTAGTCCCACAGCGTGTAAACGGGCTTTGAGCTGGAGCAAATCCCCTTTTTTCCCGAGATCGCTGTGCAGCTCATACGCATCTATGGCGTAAGGAGAACCGATAACATCCTGTGGTTGCCAATCGGGCAGTGCTTTGGTGTACCCTCCTAATAATTCGGGGGCCAACGCGTATCGGTGTACATTCGGTCCAGTCTGCCATACTCCCATCAGCCAGACAAAGTCGACGCCTAAGTGGGCAAGTTGTTGCCAATACGTTTGCGGTACGTCCAGGAGTTGGGTATTTGCTCCGAAGCGCTTGCGCCATACGCGCGTATTGATTTGGTACAGAACGGGGTTGGACATGAAATGAAGATAGTCAAAACACAACATCCCGAATATTCAGCCAACTGAACGATTCGGGATGTTTTCCCAGCGGGAGATTAAACTTAAAGCGCAGGTCTACTTGACGTGCTTCTCGTCACTTACCGTCAACTTGTGACGACCTTTGGCGCGGCGGCGAGCCAGGACCTTACGACCATTTTTGCTGCTCATGCGCGAGCGAAAGCCGTGCTTGTTGGTACGCCGGCGGCGGGAGGGTTGAAATGTTCTTTTCATTGTATCGTATTTTTACACCGCATAAACGGCGATAACGTCTTTAGCTTTCTGGAAAAGCGACGCAAAGGTAAGGAAATTCTCGGGAAGGAAAAAATTTGAAGGGCGTCGGATGGTAAATATTCTGTTACTACTCCAGCAGCGCGCACGATTTTTTCTAATTACTGAATTTCAG
>JBCDIR010000850.1:0-1588 GCA_038748735.1 Bacteroidota bacterium
CGAAGGCGAGTGTGTCCGCTGGGTGCTCGCGGGAGAAATCACGTCCTGCTTTCAGCTGCCAACCTATCGTTTTACCGAAGTCATGGTCTACGCGTACCGTAGTAAATTCATCCTGAAAATCCACGGGTTTGCCGTCCCAGTCGAAGCCGCTGTTCGTAACGGGCGTGTAGGTTATCGGGCCACTGGACTTTGACACGGCAGCAATCTGACCCGTTTGGAGTAAGTCGGCCCGAAAAGCGGCAAACTGGCGATCAATCTGCTCTCCACGCAGCTGCAAACCGACCAATCCACTTTCCTCGAAGCCGCTGGGACGCGCTTTGGCAAACTGAATTTGCTGATTTACCACAATGACGCTTACTAGCAAAACAACCGAAATAGTGAACTGTAGTACGACCAGCCCTTGCCGCAGCCGATTACTGACCTTACCGCCGGAGGCGTTGCCTCCACGCATACTCTGCAAGGGCGAAAAACTGCTCAAGTACAGGGCCGGATAGCTACCCGCCAAGAGGCCAGTGCCAAAGCAAATGCCGAGGCCCAAAAGCCAGAACGCCGGAGAAAACACGGGTAGTTGGATACTCTTTTCGGCTACCTGATTGAATATGGGTAGTAAGGCGGAAGTAAGACCCAGCGCAATGACACCACCAAACCAGTCCAGCAAAATGGACTCGCTAAAAAACTGCCCCGTCAACTGACTGCGGCGGGAACCCATCGTTTTACGGATACCTACTTCGAGCGCGCGCCGTTCGGAACGGGCCGTACTGAGGTTCATAAAGTTAATGCAAGCCAATAATAGCACCGCTAGGCCGATGATGCCAAACGAACGTACACTCGTAATGCGCCCCCCGACTGAAATGCCATTTTCAAAATCAGAATATAACCGCCAGCGCGACATCGGATGCAGCCAGAGTTGTGGCTGAAAACGCTTCCCTTCTCCTTCTGCAACATTGTCGTATTTCAAATCTTTGATGAGCGTCGATACTTGGGCTATATCTTCGCCCGGGCGCAGCTCCACAAAAACTTGAAACCAGCTGTTGCCCCAACCCAGCCATGCGGGTAGATCCGTTGCGTAGTGGTCCCACGTTCCTAGAAAGGCTAAAGCTGCGTTACTATCGTTAGCTGGGAAGTCAGCGTATACCCCGCCAATGGTCATTTCTGTTTTCTGGTTGAGGGTGAGTGATTCGCCAGTGACTGCGGTGGTGCCAAAAAAGGCTTGCGCCGTACTCGCCGCGATGAGGATAGTATTGGGGTTATCCAGGGCCGCCCAGGAGCCATCGATCATTTGTAGCGCTAAAATATCGGCCATTCCAGGTTCAGCAAACTGCCCTTGGCGGTTCAGCACTTTATCGCCCTTACTGAGCACATTATCTTGCCGGAAGGAGCTAAGCACCACGTGCTCAAAGCGATTGCCGTAGGCCGTACGCAACGCGGGAGCTAGGTCCTTGGCTTGACTCCACCAGGTTTCTACCACTCCGTCGAAGGTATTGTTTTGCATAACTACCGCAACACGATCACGCTTTGTATTATATCCATTGTAGGACAGTTCGTCGTGTACCCACAGGCCAATCAACAAGGCTACCGTCAAACCAGC
>JBCDIR010000851.1:0-1586 GCA_038748735.1 Bacteroidota bacterium
CCTACAAGGCGCTCCAGCAGCAATTCATTAAGCGCAAAGTAGAAAAGCGCTACGTAGCGCTACTGGACGGGCTATTACCCCAAAAAAAGGGCTACATCAACCTGCCATTACGCGGCGACTTATATGATCGACCCCGCCAAATCGTCTGCTACGAACACGGTAAGGGCGCACGCACCCGTTACGAAGTTATCGCGGAGGAAGATGGTCGTACGCGGGTCCACTTCTACCCTACTACCGGGCGCACGCACCAGTTGCGGGTACACGCGGCGCACCCGGACGGCCTAGACACCCCCATCGTGGGCGATGACCTTTACGGCACGGTCGAGCAGCGGCTGTGTTTGCACGCAGCATACCTCAAATTTTGGCATCCGGGGCGGCAAGAATGGCTGGAATTAGTCGCAAAGACGGATGCGTTTTAATAAACAGAATTTCCCTAACTTCGCCCTATGGAAATCCTCAACCACCGCCAGATAGAGCACAAAATTCGCCGTTTAGCCATAGAAATTATGGAACACAATACGGAGGAAAAAGAGCTGATTGTTGCCGGTATCAATCGCAACGGAATGCGCTTCGCGGAACTCATCGTAGCCGAGTTAAGACAACTGGCTACGGCACCGATACAATTGACAAATATTCAGGTAAATGCCGCCAATCCCGTGGAGCAGGAGGTAAGAATCGGCTTACCACTCAGCGATTTAGCGCACAAATCTATCCTCGTCATCGACGACGTAGCCAGCACCGGACGGACGCTTTTCTACGCCTGCAAGCCGCTGTTGAACATCTTGCCCAAGCGCCTCGAAACGGCCGTTTTAGTGGACCGCACGCACAAGTCTTTCCCCATCAAGGTAGACTTCGTTGGTTTGTCACTGGCCACGACACTGCGGGAGAATATTTTAGTGGAACTTACGGATGGCGCGTTTTCAGCTACGCTGAATTAACCAAATTTCAATGCCTTTTCAAGTCTCTATTTACAGGGGTGGTTGCTCCGCACTAGGCCCACTATTATTGAATACTTCCCAGTAGAGTGACACTTCAATTTCGCTTATCTTCACCAACCAGCCACCACCCTAAGGCACCGCCAATGAGATCAACTAACGCATGGACGGCCATGAGTAACCACAGGGATTGGGTGTGTACGAACACGAAACCGAACATGACTGCCATAGCCGTAATCTTGACGACGGCGTGCCAACCCTGGTAGAGGTGGACCAAACCAAAAATGACCGACGGAGCTAGGATTGCTAAGGTCGCCGTTTCGTCTTGCCCGAAAAGACACTGGAAGTAGCGGATGAATTACCCCCGGAAGATGAACTCTTCACAGATACCCGCCGTGAGCGCCAAGAAAATAAAGTGAAAATATTCGCGCCCGTTGACGGGTAAAAACCCAATACTCGACTGCAATTCTTCCGCCGCGGAAGCCCGGTCAGGATGGGCATTTAAATCGCGTAATGTGTCCCAAACGTAGAGCGCTGCGAACAGCACCATAACCAGGAGCGGACCACCTTTCGGCCACAGCCAAGGCCACTCTAGTCCAATCATGGACCATGGCCGATCGTTCCACCACCAGGCGCCCGCCGCCGCCGCCG
>JBCDIR010000852.1:0-1576 GCA_038748735.1 Bacteroidota bacterium
ATTTTGCCACGGTAGATGCCATCGTACCGGTTCCGCTCCACCCCAAGCGGCAACACCAACGCGGTTATAATCAGGCCGAAGCTTTCGGGCGCGGCTTGGCGCAAGCTTTAAATATTCCGCAGTGGCCACGGGTTTTGCAGCGACTCACGCACGGTATTTCCCAAACAAAAATGACCCAGCAACAGCGCCTACAGAATACGGACTCGGTATACGTCTTAGCGGAGGAAAACCAGATCAGCGGTCAACATATTCTGCTGGTAGACGACGTATTGACCACCGGGGCCACCCTAGAAGCCTGTGCTCAGGAACTCCTCCGAGCAGCGGAGGTCAAAGTGAGTCTAGCCACAATCGCAATAGCGGAGTAAGAGTATATTGAAAAATTTAATTTGGTTTACTATTAAAATAAATATGTTCATAAGACAATTAATCGATGCTTCCTTATTTCCAAGGATTTAAGAACGTGGCGTTAGAATAAAAACCTCATTTAGCTAGCTAAACTCACTTTTGATTCTTTAGCCACAACCTCAAATCGTTGAAAATCAGTTCGCAAAATTTTTAAATATACTCTAATACAACTTTATCGCCCCGCGCCAGAACCATTCTCATTCTTTTGTAGTATTATGGCTATATGAAGGGTGACAGTACAAAATTATCAAGAATTATCGGACGCTACGATGGTCCCAAACGCGGCCCGCTGCTCATTGCTTTGGGAAGCATGCACGGTAACGAACCCGCAGGTGTATTAGCCTTACAGGAGCTATTTCGCATGCTAGAACGAGAACCTACACACAACCCGACCTTTGCCTACCGGGGCCGACTACTGGCTTTGCGTGGCAATTTACAAGCCATTGCTGAAAACCGTCGCTTCCTCACCAAAGACCTCAATCGTCAGCTGACGCCCGAAAATATCCAGCGCGTCCGCTCCGTCCCCGTGGACCGCCTGCACGCTGAAGACCGCGAACTCAGGGAGTTACTGGACACGATTGATACCGAAGTAAAAGACTATCAACCGGAAGAGTTGATCGTTTTGGATTTGCATACGACTACGGCACACGGTGGTATTTTTTCCATTGCTACGCGCCACCCACGCAGTGTAGAATTGGCCCGGGCCATGCACGCCCCCGTCATCACGGGTATGCTCGACGGCTTGTGTGGTACCACTTTGCACCACTTCACGAGCGATAACTACCCCTGCCCTACCCACGCCGTCACTTTTGAAGCGGGTCAGCATAACGCTCCCGAGGCCGTTCAGCACGCGGTAGCGGCCATTGTCAATCTGTTGCGCAGCATTGGCAGCGTACGCCCCGAAGATGTAGAAAACCGGCACGATGAAGTCCTGATCAATTACAGTAGCGGCTTGCCCAACGTCGCCCGCTTGTCGTACGTCCACCGTATTCAACCCCACGATACTTTTGTAATGCGACCCGGCTTCCGAAATTTTCAACCGATCTACGCCGGAGAACATCTAGCTACGGATCAGAATGGTCCGATTCGGGCCAGAATGGATGGCCATTTGCTCATGCCCCTCTACCAGCCGCAAGGGGAGGACGGTTTTTTTGTCATTCAGGAAGTGTGA
>JBCDIR010000853.1:0-1546 GCA_038748735.1 Bacteroidota bacterium
ATTTCCAGCATGCTGCCATCAAACTTCATATTGATGCTAAAAGTATAACTACCGTCTTTTTCAATCTTGACTGATTTATTCATGATGCGTATCTTTGGTTCAGTCAAAGATAATTCCTTACATTAGAATGGAGCCGCACCCCATTACAATAATCTTGTCAAACAGCTCTTGGGTAAAGTAACTTGCTATGTCCTTCGAAAAACTCATCCCCTACGAAGCCGCCACGCTCGTGGTCGAGGCGTATATGGCGTATTATTCACAGTATCGGCGTATCACCAAGCGGGCGCGGATACGCTTTGAGCAAAAAGACTGGCACGGCATTCAGGCCGATGCCCGCGCGCGGATTGACCTGTACAAAGATCGGGTCGGGGAGACGACAGACAAGTTACTCGACCTGTTGGGGGAGCGTTCGACGGACCGCCATTTTTGGCTACAAACCAAAGTGCATTTTTCGCAGGAAATTGCCAATTTCAACACCCGCAACATCGCGGAGTCTTTCTACAACTCCGTTTTTCGGCACGCGCACAAGGGCGAATTGGGTAAAGACGACCGCCTGATGTTCGTCCACGGGCGGGGCAACTATCGGGAATTCAAAAGTCGTATCCCTATTGTACATACGCTGCCGCTGAGTGGCTCGCTGGATTTGAGCATGCAATACCTTTTGCAGTTTTATCACTTCGACGTAGCCTACGAAGATTTACCCCGGGATATTGACTACCTTACCCGCCGGCTGACGGAATGGGTGGAGGCCAACGCTGTTCCCGAATTTCCGATTCAGTTACAAGTACTAAAGTCGATCTTTTACCGTAACAAGGCTGCGTATATCGTGGGGCGTCTGATTCAACACGGCTCCCCCGTCCCTTTCATTATTCCGATCCTGAACGGACCGAACGGCTTGGTGGTGGACACCTTATTACTATCCGAAGAGGAAATCAGTACCATTTTTTCGTACAATCGGTCCTACTTTTTGGTCGATCTAGACATCGTGTCGGAGATGGTGTATTTCCTGCGGTCGGTGATGCCCAAGAAAAATGTGAGCGAGCTGTACAACAGTATTGGGTTTGAAAAACACGGTAAGACGGTCTTCTTCCGCGAATTCGAGCGGCACTTATCGCGCTCGACGGACACCTTTACCTATCCGGCGGGCATTAAGGGGATGGTGATGACGGTCTTTACGCTGCCGTCTTTTCCGGTGGTATTCAAGGTCATCAAGGACCGTTTTACGCCCCCCAAGCAGGTGACCTACGCCGACGTAGTGAACCGTTACGAGTTGATCAATCGGCACGACCGGGTGGGGCGAATGTCGGATAGTTATTTGTTTCAGCAGCTTTCTCTGCCCTTACAGCGCATCGACGCGGAGGTGCTACTAGAGTTGCAGAAAGAGTGCGCTAGCCGCATCGAATTTCGGGATGAGAACGAACTCATCATCAAACACGCCTACGTAGAAAAGCGGATGATTCCGCTGGACGTTTACCTGTCGCGGGCTACCCCTACCATGGCGCGCGAGGCCATCAACGAATACGGAAAGGCCATCAAAGAAATGGCG
>JBCDIR010000854.1:0-1543 GCA_038748735.1 Bacteroidota bacterium
CAATTTCGTCCGTTAGCACCAGTTCTGTCGCCGCCGTGTAAAAAGTATCCTGCGTTTGTAAATCCATATTGTGCAAAATAACCTCCCAGCTGCTGCCTTCCTGGACAGCCCAATTCAGGGAGAGCGCGGGAGTAGTCCGGTCCAAATCAGCGACTAAACCTTCCACCTTTGGGCAGTACGATTGACAGGAAGAGAGACAAGTATTTTCCGCCAGAAACTGGTTGACGTAGCCTTTGGAGTTACCTTCACAATTGTATTGGCCATCCCCCGACCAGACGTTCGCCAAGCTGACGGAGGGGTCCATGATGTGGTCCGGACGACCACCGGAGTAACACAGTGGGTCCCACTGGTCAAAGTTGTGCGAGCAGCCCAGGTTATGACCAATCTCGTGGGCCGTCATCACCCGCAGGTAACCTGCACTGTTCGTGAAATCTTCTAGTATGTGGTAATTGTTGTTGCTACAAGCGGCACCAAGGAAGGCCATTCCCACCACCGAGCCGCTATTGTTGGAGGTGTAGTTGCGTTGCGACCAAAACTGCCCCAGGTCGAAATCGCTCTGAAAACCGCCCGCAATGCTCCAATCGCGGAAACTTTCTAGCAGGGTCGAGGCGTCCTGCCCATCGTACCAGGGGTCCGTAGCGGACTCCGTCGATACCAATAATTCACTGATGCGGATAGTAACGCTACTGTCGAAGTCATCCGCAAAATTACCGTTCACATTATTGGCTACACCTTCAATCTGGTTGAGCACTTCTTCGGGGGTCTGATAATCTTCGTACAAGGTGTGGTCCACTGCTACGGCTATATCCATCTCTACACACCCACCACGTGCGCCGCCGTGAGCGCCACCACCGTGACCAGGACCGAATCCGCGTGCGCGTTCCGTTTGTCCACACTTCAAATTGGGTACCGGAATGACATCCTTCCTACGGTAAACCACGTAATGGTTACTAGCCGCCGTAGGAGCAAAACGCTTGGCGGGTTCTATGTACCACAGCGCACCATCGGTAGCCGTGTAGATGCCGTAGATGAAATCGTGATTAATCGTCAGTCGTACGGAACGCCCGGCAGTACTGCCGCGAAAAGTATTGATGCGATCAGTGTCAATCGCTACCCTACGTTCGCCGGCAGGCGTAATAGTTCGTAGTGCAAATGCTTCGGTACGGATGGGTGCCACCTCCAGGGCTACGTCCCAGTAAGCTCCGTTGGGGAAAAACCACTGCATCTGAGGTTGAGCAGTAGCGTGAGCAAATTGATCAATCGCCTCCGTAGGTAAGGTAATCAACTGAAAATCCCGATAGTATTTTTCGAGTTCGTTGATTTGAGTAGCGTCTTCCACCGCAGTCGCAGTGAAACGCGCAATCGCATCTTGGGTGAAAACCTCTGAAGTTGATAAGATGAGGATGTAAAAAAGTAGTGCCTTGTTCATAAGTCAGATTTAGGGTCGCAAAAAAATAACCAGACCTATGTTGTTCGCCAGTGTTTGATAAAGCATTCATCCCCCGAAGCGGATGAGATTGTGTTGATGTAAGGGTAAAATCAG
>JBCDIR010000855.1:0-1494 GCA_038748735.1 Bacteroidota bacterium
CTGGCACCGCTGCTATTCCTCCGACTGGCACCACCGCTGCTGAGCTGGAAACCACTGCCGCCACCCCTCCTCCGACGGAAGTGGACGGAGCCGGAGCCGAAACTACCCCGCCGCCCGCTGACACGGAGGCCGCCGCCGCAAAGACGCTGGAAGCCTCCACGCCCACATCAGCCGCTACTACGGGTTGTACGTGTAATCAGAACCGTCCGATTTTCCGTTACAGCGGTACGCCGAAGTCGATTGATAAGTTAGGGCGTTTACCCGAGTTTGGTGACTCGCACGGCTTGACGGGAACACAGTTCTACGAGAAGCTAGCTCGTCGTCACCGTACCAATGCAGTGGACCGTGCCTACCTGGATTACGTCTTCCAGTCGATGGGCTACTCGGGTGGATTTGATGCGGCTAAAGCCAGTCAGTTTAGCGAAGTGGAAATTGCTGCGGGTACCCGCGGTAACCTCGGCTTTGCGGCCAACCACGGTTACGGTTATTACGAACTGAATACCTCGGAGCGCGACCGCCAAGCGTTCCGCATTGAGGCAGCGAATGGTTGTCACGTTCACTTTATGAAGACTTGTGGTAACTACTTTTTTTATTGTAATCAGTAAGGTTATCACTACAGAATAAATAAGCCCTTGCTGCCATGAATGACTTGGTAGTGAGGGTTTGTTCTTTAAAAAACGACGCTCATGTTCCGATGCTGTACTTGCTTTTATACGTTAATTGTGGTGTTTTCACTCCATGCACAACGAAGCGTACCTCCAGATATCATAACGACTGGAAATGGTTATCTAATTGAACAGAACGCTGCTATGGAGATACTAGAGTGTATCACCAAAAACTGCATTAGCGGACTGCGCAGAACAGGAATTATTGATGATAAAACAGTACTAGATGAACCTGCTATTTCGGCATCAATTGACAGTTTCCATGCGCTGTGGAGTTATCAAGATCTGCGAAAAGCTGTGAATAGATTTACCTATAATGAAGCCGTCGAGCCACTAACTTACTGGAGAACTTTCTATGATCACAGCAATGACTCTATCTTGTTTCAACTTAAAATAACGCTAGGGTACCACTACGTCGGATTGTTACGCCTTGAAGAGATTGAACTCCTAAAAGATAATTTTGTCATTTACGAAAGACCCAATCTAGCAATTAATTATGATCGGAGTTTAGGTCCAGCAAAGGGCGGGCCACCGCCACCCCCACCGCCACCCCCACCGCCATTCGCAGATTTAATATTCAAGCGCTCCTTTACAATATGTCCATGCAATCTCAACCGTCCCCCTGTAAGAGTTGACTACCGAGGAGAAGTAGCCATATTAGACGAACAATTCGTTTACGAAAGTCTCCGAAAAATCGGCTACAAATACTTGCTAGCTAAACAGGCAGGACACTATGGTATCATTGATTATGATAACAATATCATACTTCCTTTCGTACACGATAGTATTAAGTTTAGATACGAAAGCGGTAATTACTGGTTATTCAAAG
>JBCDIR010000856.1:0-1471 GCA_038748735.1 Bacteroidota bacterium
GAAATTTATTAGATAAACTGTAAACGAGCTGCGGCAAAGTAGCAGAATCGTGCGGTAAGTGATACAAGTAGTACTGCTCAACATCAGCGAGGCAAAGTGGATAACGGAGCTATCACCGTCTCCAGCTGAAGTCAGACTATGCAAAGACGTAGTGCATACGACTTTGCAAATTAAGGTGTCCCTAACGCACCGAGGCCAACCAGCGTTCCGCTACCGCTACGTCCATATCTTTGCGTTGAGCATAGTCCTCTACTTGGTCTTGTTGCACACCTTTGATGGGGAAATATTTCGCGGCGGGATGTGCAAAGTACCAACCACTGACACTGGCTGCTGGATACATGGCGTAGCTTTCCGTTAGTCGGATACCGATGTGCTCCTCGACCTTCAAAAGTTCCCAGAGCGTACCCTTTTCCGTATGTTCTGGACAGGCGGGATAGCCCGGAGCGGGACGAATGCCCTGGTATTTTTCCTTGATGAGTGCGTCGTTGTCAAGTGCCTCGTTCGTTGCGTAGCCCCAGTGGATACGGCGTACGTCGGCGTGCATTTTTTCGGCCAGGGCTTCCGCCAAACGATCAGCTAGCGCTTTGAGCAGAATAGCATTATAATCGTCTTGATCAGCTTCAAACCGAGCGACGTGTTCTTCGATTCCAACACCCGCCGTGACCGCGAAGGCGCCCAGGTAGTCCGCTTGCTGGCTTGATTTTGGTGCGATGAAATCCGTAAGACATAGATTAGGTCTACCCGCCGCTTTCTGGCCCTGCTGACGCAGGTGATGTAGTTCCACGAGGACCTCTTCCCGGGTTTCGTCCGCGTAGACCGCTAAGCTGTCGTTGTCCAAAGCATTGGTGGGGAACAAGCCGATAATTGCCTTGGCGGTAAGCCATTTTTCGTCAATGATCTGGCGCAGCATGGAGCGCGCATCGTTGTACAGTTGCTTCGCTTCTTTACCGACAATTTCGTCTTCTAGAATAGCGGGGAATTTTCCGGCCAATTGCCACGAACTGAAAAACGGCGTCCAGTCGATGTACTGACTCAGCTCTTCTAGGTCGATCTGGTCGAAGACCTGTACACCGAGCTGAGCGGGGGTAGGGGGTACGTAGGTGTCCCAATCTAACACCATCGGATTAGCCCGTGCCGCTTCGATGGAAAGGTACTTTTTGCGGTCGGTACGCTTGGCGCGTTGCTCCCGAATGCGCGTGTAGTCAGCTTTGGTGTCAAGAATGAAGTTGCTACGTGCATCTTCGTCCTCCCCCAGCAACGAACTGGCTACGGCCACCGCCCGCGAGGCATCCAAAACGTGAATAGACGCTCCGTGATACTCCGGTTCAATCTTTACGGCCGTATGGGTCTTTGAGGTCGTGGCACCGCCAATGAGCAACGGCATATTGAAACCTCGCCGCTCGCGGTGTTGACGCGCATGTTGGGCAAGCACTCCAACGTCTGGACGCAGCTCGTGGGACGGACCGTGCCC
>JBCDIR010000857.1:0-1397 GCA_038748735.1 Bacteroidota bacterium
ATACCACGAAGTTATGCCTGTCGTAACGTACTTGTCTCGTGCGAGAAGATTTAGTTATTAGTAGAATTTTGTCTGCCATAGCTGGTCCGTTTGGGTCCAGTTGTGGCTTTTTTATTGCATGGTGGCAACGATGGCGTGATGGTCAGAAAATGGACACGGAAAGCGTTCAAAATCAACGATTTTAAAGGAAGGATCCGGCAGAATGTAGTCAATACGTAGCCAGGGGAGTAACTTTTCGTAAGTAGCGCCCAGGCCCCAACCGGCGGCCAAGTGAGCGTCCTGAAACTGGCGGCGTACGAGGCGGTAGAGGTAAGTTTGGGGTACGTCGTTGAAGTCGCCACAAAGGATGGTGGGTAATTTCACGGTACTTATATCTGCTAATATTCCGCGAACTTGCTGGGTACGTGACCGATTGGTGTTGGTGTACCGTTTGGCTAGCGTGGTGAAGCGCTGCTTCGTTTGGGCTTCACTAGCAAGTGGCTGTTCTCGAATGGACGCCGCGAGTTGCGTGATGGCGTTGGTTTGTAAGTGGATATTACACAAATGAATCGGGCCGAGGGGCGTGGCAACTTGTATTTGCTGATAACCGTTGGTCTCATTATTCGGCAAGTGAGTCGTACGACCATTAGCAAGCGGGTAGCGAGAAAAAAGGATCAAGCGGCTCCGTCCGTCACGGTGCAAATACTTGAACCCTGTGAGCCCCTGAATGGCGGTAGTTAGACGTTCGGCGTGCTTGTAGCGGTATTCTTGAATACACAAAATATCCGCGTCCAGTGATTGTATAAAACGCGCGATGGTCGTGTCTTGTCGGTTTTGGTTGGCCCGTCCGGTAGTGATGATGAGACTGTTCGCGTTAAAACTAGCGAGCCGAATCGACGCCCCGTCTACCGTCTCTGTAAGCGACCACGCGAACGTACTCCGCAACATCGTACTGCCCAGTAACAAGACGAGTACCCCAGCCCATCCCCAGCGACTGCTACGCCAACCCGCTAATCCAGTAGCCAGTAGCGTCAGCCCCCAAAAGGCAGGAGACAGTAAGCCCAACAACGCTAGCGAAAAGCCCTCATTCGGTACCAGCCACTGCGCCGAATAACTGAGCAAGGTGAGGAGTAACAGGGTGGTGTACAGTAAGCGAAGCACTACAGAATTTTAGGTTCACTACAATGATACGAAAAGGGGCGTTTAAATCGTAGGAGATGATAGTCAAAAAAACGGTGGTGGAGGACATCAATCCGGCAAGATCGAATACGTAAAGCAAGAGGTTATCTTACTTAGATAGGTCTAGGATTATGACTTTAGTTCTCTTCCCCTTCCTTTAATGGCAGGAAAGCCGAACGGTTGTGGACGATGTATTCCTCTGTGGCGAGCTTACTGAGCGGTACGATTACCTCATCCTC
>JBCDIR010000858.1:0-1362 GCA_038748735.1 Bacteroidota bacterium
GTGCTGATTCCTTTTTTGACTTAGTAATTATTGACGGTAGACGGCGTAACGAATGTGCTACGGTGGCCGTTCAAAAAATCAAACCCGCAGGAATCATTATTTTTGATGATACCCACCGCGAAAAATATTCAGCTGGTTGCCAAATAATTGAAACGGCCGGCTTTAAACGGCTAGACTTTTGGGGATTTGCCAATGGTAGCATCGAATACAAGTGTTCGACTCTATTCTACCGTCCCGATAATTGTTTGGACATCTGATTTTTTCTCAATTTGTCAATAGCACTTTCTGCAACCCACCAATAAACGCCTCATTAGCTTCCCGCGTCCCAACCGTCACCCGCACACAAGCCGGCGCGCCAAAGCCATCCGCCGGACGCGTCATGATACCTTCCTGGTGTAAGCGTGACTCAAATTGTGTACTGGGCATCCCGGGCCGAATCAAGATAAAGTTAGCCTGGCTCTTCCAGTATTCCACGCCTAGCTGGTCCAGTTTGGTATAGAGATAGGCTTTACCCTCGTTTACCATTTTCACCGTTCGTTCAATATGTGCCTGATCTTGCAAAGCTGCGATGGCCGCCTCCGTTGCCAGGGTGTGCACGTGAAAAGGACGCCGCAACTGGCTGACGTAGTGCGCAATTTCCGGTGTTGTGTAGGCGTAGCCCACGCGCAATCCAGCCAGACCGTAGGCTTTAGAAAAACTGTTAATCGCAATGACGCGCTTTCCGGCTTCGACGTACGGCAGTCCCGTCGTGTAATTTTGCGCCGTAGCGAATTGATAGTAGACCTCATCGTACACCAAAATGACGTGTTCGGGTAACGCATCCACCAACTTGTCGACCTTCACCTTGGGAATATGCGTCCCCGTGGGGTTATTAGGACTACACAGCCACACTAGACGCGTTTGGTCCGTAATGGCCGCGAGAATAACGGAGACATTGACCGCAAAGTCATCCTCCGCCAAAGGAACGTGTACGGCGCGAGCACCCAATTTGGGTGGAAAGCTGTGGTAAGGAACAAAGGTGGGTCCACTGTAAATACACTCCAAACCTTCCCCCAGAAAAGCATTAACCAACAGTTGTATCAGTCCCACCCCACTGTTGTCAGTGATGAAGTGGTCGGGCGTGAGCGTAGGGTAGAAATCGGCCAGTGCCTGACGTAAGCGGTGGTCCGTTGCGTCGGGATACTCGTGTAAATCTTGGAGATGTTGCTGAATCGCGGCCAGCGCCCTCGGTGAAGCCCCGAGCATATTCTCGTTTGAAGATAGCTTGTAGATCGGTCGGTCCGTAACGATTTTGTGGCGGGACTTCCCTCCCTGATAGCCACTACTGGCGGTTTGTAGGCAGGGTTTGAAGGGGGAGATCAA
>JBCDIR010000859.1:0-1354 GCA_038748735.1 Bacteroidota bacterium
CGAGCAAAATAAAGTAATCATTAATCTCCCAAAATTGGTTCCTTATCGCTAACAAGCTGTTTCGCAATGAAGGGCAGCAAGCTAGCTGCCACAATGCGGTGGCCGTTTTCTTTCCAGTGAAAACCGTCGCCGCTATGTACTTTTTCTCCTCGTTGTTTGGCGGTCCCAAGTGCGTCTATCGGAGCTGAGGTATAAGGAATGCCTACCGACGCAAAAATGGCGGACATATCTTCACTTTCTGGCTTGTAGTCGTCGGCTACGAAGCCAATAGTAGGAACCGCCTTTCCCACGCCCGCCAAATAGCGCTCCAAAGTGAGGGTCGTTCTGTCTATTGATTGTTGGTACAAATCGAATGAACGTCCTTGCGCCTGTACCCGGTTTTCCCCGATTTCGTGGGCGTAATTTCGCTGCCGGTACCCACGCCAGCGGTCGTGAATGAAACGCACGAAGGCGGAATATTCTCCCAGCACGTACCAGGCGGAGACTGGTCGAATATACACTACCTTCCCGTCCGCATCCAAGTAGGGCCGTCGCTGTTTTACGTTATAATAACTGATTCGCTCCAGGGCGGCACAGTTGTCTTTGAAGTCGTTCGTACAATTCTGCCAAACGACTAAGTCTGGTTGAATAATGGGAATATATTGTTCCAGAATGAGTAATTGCTGCAAGGTCCCGTAGCCCGCGTGTCCGTAGGCAAATACTTCGATGTCTAGGCTATCTCCGATCAAGTTGAAAAAGCTGGAATCGTTGGATACTTCTACGGAGGCGGTGTAAGAGTCGCCGATGAAAAAGACCTTCGGGCGTTCACCTTTGGGGTTGCCGTACGCTTTGAATCCATTTTCGTCGTAGCGCAAGCTCACGGGGCGGTCCACGCCGGTACCCCACATGATGCCGTCGAAGGTGTAATTGGGCGTCATTTTCCAACCGAGCACATCGTCTTTCAGCGCGGTGTCGTGCGGGGGGATCGTTTCCGTTGTTCCGTAGGGCTTTTCTCCCAGTACCCGTACGGCAAGCTCGGCGGTCACTAGACAAGAAATAGCAATAAGGAGTAAGAAAAGGAGTGAAAACAGCGCGTTTCTTTTCGACATAGGAGTGGTGTTTGGCACAAGAGCAAAGCAGTTAGACAACAAAAGTAGACAAACTAGCAGTAAATCGTACCGTTTAAGTGTAGTATCTGGATAGACAATAGTCTATTTTTACCTGTCAAAATCAAGTTTATGAGAATTTGGATTGTATGGAGCGTGGTAATGGTTGCTAGTTGCTACGGTATTACGTTGAGCGCTCAGGATAGTCTACTCGACCGCCTCGGCGCGGCGGCACGCTACCTCCACCGTGGCCGCGCGGGCGGCGCCGC
>JBCDIR010000860.1:0-1270 GCA_038748735.1 Bacteroidota bacterium
ATCATTACCTTGTATTTAATGGCGGAGTGTTTCGTGCGCTTGATATCAACTGCGACAGCAAAAATACGTAACCTCTAGGGGAACGCTGCAAGGATTTTTGTGACGAAGCAAAAATGCTTGCTATGCTTCCTTTTGACAATGTTTTTACCGTAAGGTTAAACCGCACTAGCGTCTACTTGTTACATCCTTGCAAAACAAGCAGATGCTATGCAGACTTTTGGGAAAAAAGGAATTTTGTTGGTGAATCTAGGTACGCCAGACGCACCTACTTACGGGGCTGTTTACCGCTACCTCAAGGAGTTTCTCCTCGACCGCCGGGTGATTGACTACCCGTGGATTGCCCGAAATCTCCTGGTGCGTGGTATCATTGCGCCTTTTCGTTCCAACTCTTCTGCCAAGCTCTACAAACAACTGTGGACCGAGAACGGTTCGCCCCTGAAGTATTACGGTGAGCGTCTGGCCGAGGGCGTACAAGAACGCTTGGGGCAGGAATATCACGTAGAGTTGGCGATGCGTTATCAAAGTCCGTCCATTGAATCAGCGGTAGACAAGTTACTACAAACGCAAGTCCGCGAGATCACGGTCTTCCCGCTCTTCCCTCAGTACGCCAGTGCCACGACGGGTTCTGTCCACGATGAAGTTATGCGCATTCTCCGTAAAAAGGATAATATTCCGAACCTGCGGATGATCAATTCTTACTACGACGAGCCGAAAATGATCCAAATCTTTGCGGACAATGCTCGCCAGTTCGATTTGGACAAATACGATCACATTCTGTTCAGCTATCACGGCTTGCCGCAGCGCCAATTGCGCAAAGCTGACTCCTGTAATCACTGCCTAAAAGTGGACAATTGCTGCCAGACCATCAGTATTGCCAATCAGTTTTGCTACTCCGCTCAGTGTCATGGTACTACGAAAGCCATCGCTGCAGAGTTAGGCTTACAGCCCGAACAATATACCACCACCTTCCAGAGCCGCCTCGGCCCCGAAGCCTGGGCGCAACCTTACACCAGTGCCGTACTCGAAGAGCAGGCCGAACACGGTGCTAAAAACATCCTCGTTTTCAGCCCCGCATTCGTTGCGGATTGCTTGGAAACCGTCATCGAAATCAGCGACGAATACCAAGAGGAATTTGAGGAGATGGGCGGCGAGAAAGTCGATCTTGTCCCGAGTCTCAATGACGATCCGCGCTGGTTGGATTTGGTGGCGGAGCTGGTGGTACGGCCGGAAATGGTGGTACCTGCCGTTTGAAAAACTTCTCGTATTCTAG
>JBCDIR010000861.1:0-1238 GCA_038748735.1 Bacteroidota bacterium
CGAAAGTGTAGCTCGTCGTTGCACCAAAATTACGAATAACGCCCCGGTATTTGGCATTTTCGGTCGTCTTAGGAAAACCGTCCGATTGATCCCACAGCATCACATAAATCACGCCCTCACCGGGGTTTTCAATATCGTTAATATTCACCGTTAGAGTCGTATTCGAAACTGTAGTTCCCATGACGACTACCCATAAAGCATTCCATAATAAAGACATAGTATTGAATTTAGATAACTATTTAAGTCCGGTTACTAAGACGACCTAGGACCAACGATTTTTGGTTCGTTTTTTAGTGAAGTGATTTGGGGGATGGTTACATCCAACAAATTCAAGCTAAAAAAGGAACTACTGACAAAAATCGTCACCCCTGGCTCACGCTAGTGACCAGGTAAATAATCTAGAAGTTAGTAATTAATCCCGCCAACTGCAGCAGCTGGAAATAGGTCGTTTGCACTTCCACCTCCTTATTAGCGATGCTAATTTCCGCCGCCAGCAGGCCAATCTGTGCTGCCCGCAGATCCGTATCCGTCACTTTTCCGGCAGCGTAGTTGATGTTTGATTGTGCTAGGTTTCGGGTGTAAAAGGGTAGATTAGCTTCCTCAAAGGCGAGTTGCTCTACCAAGCTTTGGTAGTTATTCCAAGTGTTTTGTAGGGTCAGCAAAACGTCCTCGGCGGCCAGTTCCGCCTCCGCCTGACTGATCCCCACCTGTAAGCGCTGGATCGCTTGATTGCGCTTGCGTTTCTTACCATCAGCAAGCATATAGTTGACCGAGAAGCCCGCCATTGGACCAATCATTTGCGAGGACCTGATTTGGTTGACCTCGAAATCCTGCCGTAGAAAAGACGGTCCACCGTAGAGGGATACTTGCGGTACGTTGGCCGCCTCGTCCATTTGTAATTGGCGCTCTTCCATCACTACTCCCTGCCGCGCCAGTAGCACCTGCGGATTGTTCGCTAAGGCCAGTTCTCGCAGGTTGGCGTAGCCCGGTACCGCCGTCGGGCGAGCCGGGGACACGATGGAGAAATCATAGTCAGTGGCTACGTTTAAACTCCGTCTTAACTGGCGTTTGGTATTACTCAACTCGCGTTCCAGGTTGCGCAAGGAAACACTATCGGTATTCAGATCCGTTTGCGCTCGTAAAACTGCCAGATCATTTCCACGGGCGTAATTTTGATTTAAGCGTGCGCGTTCTAAGCGTTGTTTAGAAAGCAGGACGTTCTCCTTTAGTAAGTCCGC
>JBCDIR010000862.1:0-1238 GCA_038748735.1 Bacteroidota bacterium
AAAATCGCACGTGCAAACGGATGCTATTGGTAAGTACATAGGCAAAGGTCTACTGACCAACACGGGTGCCTCCTGGCTGCGGCAGCGGCGGCTCATTCAACCGGGTTTTCACCGGGACCGATTGCAAGCACTGACGCAAATTATGCAAGCGGTCATCGACGAACAATTGGATCAGTTAGCAGCCGTGGCGAAAGCACAATCCGAACAACCCGTCGACATTTTTGCGTGGACGACGCGTATGGCCTTCCAAATCATTGCCAAAGCCATTTATAGTGAAGACATCAACGAGGCGGAGATGGATCGCTTTGGAGAATTGGTCACGCTCATTCAGGAACACGCCATCTTGGAGGTGCGCCTACCGTTTTTGCGTTGGTACTTTAAGCTGTCGGGCAAGCGTAAGCGCATTATGGGTTACACCAACGAATTGCGCGATTTGCAGCGTCGACTGTTACAGAAACGTCGCCAATCCGGTCAACAGCGCGATGATCTTCTACAAATGTTATTGGACGCCCGCTACGAGGATACGGGCGAACCGATGGAAGACGACCAGCTTATTGACGAGGCGCTCATCCTTTTCGTGGCGGGGCACGAGACTTCGGCCAACGCCCTGGCCTGGACGCTGTACTTGCTGGAACAACACCCGGAAGAATTAACGAAAGTACGGACCGAACTAGATCAGGTACTCGCTGGGCAAGCGGCTACTTTTGAGCAATTGCGGGCGCTACCGCAACTTACGCAGGCCATCCAGGAAAGTATGCGCCTCTACCCGCCCGCCTGGATTACCGACCGCGTCGCCCTCACTACGGACCACTTAGATGATTTCGATATTCCAGAACAAACGATGACGATCTTGTTCGTCTACGGCATACACCGTAACCCTAAATACTGGGAGGAACCGGAGGCATTCCGCCCGGCCCGCTTTGCCCCCGCAGCCGCCAAGGAACGCCACAATTACGCCTATCTTCCCTTTGGTGGTGGACCCCGTCAGTGTATCGGCAACAGCTTTGCGATGATGGAAATGCAGTTGGTGCTGAGTGCCTGGATAAAGCGCTTTAGCTACCGTTTGCCCCCCGAAACGACCGTTTCGTCAAAGGCATTAGTCACCTTGCGTCCGCAAGACGGGATTCCGATGTATTTACATGAGAATGAATAGTTTACGTAGAATTAACACTGGGTGGTCATCAAGAGTGTGTTAAGGAAGTGTGAAAAAAGTCTAGCTATTTTTTGGCGGTTTGCGC
>JBCDIR010000863.1:0-1173 GCA_038748735.1 Bacteroidota bacterium
CGCTACTTTTCGTACCGTACTCGCCTTAATAGCCCTGCTATTAGGCTCCGTGCGTCCCTCAATTAGCACCAAAATTACTGATTTTCGCCTATCGCAGACATTATTAAACAAGTTCTATTTAAATAAGCCCTAAAATACGGTTATTTCCACGAAAAATGGAACTTTAAAGAACACTTAGCTTTTGTCTCCTTACAGGTTTGGTTATCTTCGCAACTTGTTTTTGAAAATAGGTTCTTTTGGCATTTTTGGGGCCTCCCCTCCGCAAGCTACGGGGCGCTACCTGCCGGCCGGTGGCACAGCAGGCGGGCGTTACGCAGCTCGCTCTTCGCTCGGATTCCGGGAAAACCCGGAATCTTGACCGCTGGCGCGTCAACTGCTGCACATCGCATAGGCCGATTGTTTCCGCAGCAAAACAGAAGAACCAGAAAATAGTACCAAATGATTGTCAGAACGGAAATTGCCGACATCCTAAAGCAGCCCACAATTGGTCAGGAAGTAACGGTCATGGGCTGGGTACGCGCTTACCGCGGTCGCCGATTTATTGCCCTCTACGATGGCTCAACAGCTAATACCCTGCAAGTAGTCGTAGATTTTGAGAATTTTCCCGAAGAGACGATCAACAAGATCAAGTTTCACGCTAGCGTAAGTGTCACGGGCGAGTTGGTGGAAAGCCAGGGTGCCGGACAATCCGTCGAAGTGCAAGCCAAAACCCTCGAAGTACTCGGTGAGACCAACTTGGAGGAATACCCATTACAACCCAAGCGGCAAACGATGGAGTTCCTACGCGAGCAGGCCCACCTGCGCATGCGTACGGCTACGTTTAGCAATATCTTTCGTGTTCGCCACGCCATTGCCTACGCGGTCCACAAGTTCTACAACGACAATGGCTATTACTACCTCCATACCCCCATCATCACGGGTAGTGATGCCGAGGGCGCGGGCGAGATGTTCCGCGTATCAACCATTGATCCCAACGAGCCGCCCCGCACGGAAGATGGCGCTATCGACTACGACCAAGACTTCTTCGGTAAACCGACAAACCTGACCGTTTCTGGACAGTTACAGGCGGAAGTAGGTGCACTAGCCCTGAGCAAAGTATACACCTTTGGCCCGACTTTCCGTGCCGAAAATTCCAACACCACCCGCCACCTATCCGAGTTCTGGATGATCGAA
>JBCDIR010000864.1:0-1131 GCA_038748735.1 Bacteroidota bacterium
CCCCGCCTGCTCCAGGGCCGTCAACAACACCAAGATGAATAGTAGTCCGTAGACGATGGTACTGACGATACGCCCCGCACTGATGCCCAGGGTACGCGTGGCCCCCGCGACGACATCGCGCACAAAAGTGGCGATGTACAAGCCAACCACCAAGAAGACAATGGCCGAAAGTAACTGGGGTAAATACCCCAAGAGACGCGAAATTTCCTCCGAAACCGCCGACCAACCCAGCGTATCCGCCGCCGTAATAATGACGACTAAAATGAGCAGCCAGTACACAAAACGCCCCATCAAGACCGAGGCCGAATCTTTGATATTCCCTTTGCGCAACATCTCCGTGGCCCGCACACGATCTGCTAGCACGTCAAACCGCATTTTGCGCAGCAAGGTGGTCACTACCCGGCCCACAAATTTGGCAAAAAGCCACCCCAGCAGCAGAATAAAAATAGCTCCCAGTACACCCGGCAGGGCCGACATGAGGGTGGTCCCAAAAGATTGTAAAGATTGGAAGAATAGGTCTGAATAGTTGGTTACACTTTCCATTTTATTGAGCAGTGGTTAATACTTTATTTTGTTGTCGATACGGAATCGCCCTCCTCTTCGTCGGAGGCGAGTAAGTCGAGGAAGGTCATTTCGGCTTCCCCAAACTTAGTGGTATACAGGTCCGCAATTTCTCCAAACATTTCCAGGAAATCAAGGGTGCGGAACACTTCTTTTTGGAGTTCATCAGGCGCCGCTTCGTCGGGTAATAACGCACGAAAACGGGCCGCCAGCAGTTCCTCTACTTTTTGCTTATCCTCATTCATGACGCCTGTTTTTACATCTTTCACCTAATTTATTTCGGCTGCGTAGCAAACGCATCTTTACCCCACTTTCACCGATGCCCAGTACTTGGCTGATTTGCCGCACCGAGAGGCCGTCTTGGTAGTACATATTGAGCACCAGCCGTTCCTCGGGCCGCAGTTCTTCCAGGGCTTTTTCCAGCTGTTCTAGTTGCAATTCTTTCACCAATTTAGCATTGAGCGTAGCCTCGGCAGAGTCGGCAACGGGTAGGCTATCCTCCAGCGGTTGGTCCTGGGGTTGGCGCTTACGCTTACGCAGGTAACTCATGCAGTGGTTGTAAGTAATAGC